>CAMQUX010000085.1 GCA_947037905.1 uncultured Desulfovibrionaceae bacterium
TGCTTATTCGGTTATTCGCTTATTTCTTTCTTTATCAAGCTTTAGTTTAATAAAAAAAATAGATAAAATAAACACTTTTTACGAGCTATCTATTTTATCTATTGTATATTTTTATTTCTAAGTTTATTTTTAGTATTTTAACGTTTTAGCTACTTAAAATCTTATTTCATATTTTGCGTTTTGTTTTTATTTGCAAAAATTCAGATATACCTGCTCTTTTTTATCTTTTGCATTTCATTCTTGTCATTTGCGTTTTGTTTTTATTTTACGATTTGTTTTTTAAATCCGCATATTATTTTCATATTTACCTATTATTTTCATCTGCAAAATTATCCGTTTCGAAGTGCAATAATAGCATCGAGCTTTGCCGCCTGTTGAGCTGGCTTCCATGCGAAAATTATCCCAATAAGAAAAGAAACTATAAGAGACACTATAAATGCAAACCAAGAAAATTCTATTTTGAGGATATTTGAAGAAGAAACAGCATAGGACATAGCCGTACCCAAAATTACTCCTAATAGACCACCCGCAAGTGTTAGAAGCGTTGATTCAAATAAAAACTGTAAAGATATATCACTTTGCCTTGCGCCAACTGCTTTTCGTATACCAATTTCAGTGCTGCGAATTTGCACAGAAAGTGAGAATAAGTTTGCTAAAACAAAGCCCCCAACAGTCATAGAGCATGCTGCTGTGATACCTAAGAAAAGAGCTAAGCCACCCTTAAATAGTGCTAAAAAACGTAAAATTTCATCTGGTGTGAGTAGTCGAAAATCATCATCTTCACCTTCTTCTATGCCATGAAGATGCCTTAGTAGTCCTCGCACATCTTCCGTGTATTTTGCCATATCACTGGAATCAGGAAAGCGTACTCGAATAATATTATAAAAATTTTTATTTTTTATGCCAAAACGACTTGCAAATGTTGTAAAAGGAAGAACTATTCGATTGTCTACAAAAGACCTACCAGAATATGCTCCTCGCTCTTCTAAAATTCCTACAACTGTAAAGGTCGTATTTCCTACATTGATAATTTGATTCAGCGCAGAGCTATTAGGAAAAAGAGATTCTTCAACCTGAGAACCTATGAGCGCAACCTTGCCCGCACGCCGTTCATCAAGTTCTGTTATATCTCTTCCTCTAACAACAGGCCAGTCCCACGCTTTAGCATAGTTTGGTTTAGTACCTACTATAAGTACCCTCGAAGCACTGTTGCCATTTGCTTTTACTTCAGTAGCCCGACGAGAGCGTGACGGAACAACATATTCTATAGCGGATAAATTATTTGTAAGACGCAGAGCGTCCTCTTTTGTGAGTGTAAATACTCGCCCACCAACTGCTTTTTTTTTCGTCTGCCCACCTATAATCAGCATAGCATCTGTTCCAAAATCAGCAACAGCACCTTCTGCAGCCTTACCAGCACTATCCATAGCTGTTAAAGTGAGCGTTAGTGAGCTTGAACCAAAGGATATTGCCAAGATGACAAAAAAAGAACGTAAAGGGAAAGCCTTGAAAGATTGAACAGAAAGGATAAAAATTCGCATAACCACAAGTATTGTCTCGAAAAAACCTCTGCGGGGATTAACTAAGGCCATTAAAACTCCTAAATCGTAAAGCAAATATTGCCTATAAAGATATACATTTTAAAATATAATCCAAATTATTCATTTTTGTTTAAACAGTACCCCAATATTATTTAAAAAAAACAAATACTCTATTATTAATTACCACGTAAAGCAGCTATTACATCTAAATTTGCAGCTGTCCGTGCTGGTTTTAATGCAAATATAATTCCGATTACAAAAGATACAGAAAGCGATAAAAGAAACGGATAAATGGAGAAGCCTACTTGCATTACTCCAAGTGAAGAAATATAAAAAGAAACAACTATTCCTATAATACCACCAATAAAGCCACCCACAACTGTGAGCAGACAGGCCTCAAATAAAAACTGTACCGTAATATCACTTTTTCTTGCTCCAACAGCTTTTTTGATGCCAATTTCCACATAGCGACTTTCTACTGATAAGGAAAATAAATTCGCTAAAACAAAACCACCTACAAGCATAGAGCAAACTGCTGTCATGCCTAAAAAGAGCGTTAAGCCACCTTTAAATATTCCTACAAATACTAAAATTTCATCTGATGATAGCAAAAAGAAATCATCTTCCTCATGGTCTTCTAATCTATGCAAATACCGCAAAAGACTGCGAATTTCTTCTGTGTAGCGAGATATTGCCTCAGAATCATTAAAACGTACTCTAATAATCTGAAAGTGATTTCTATCCACAGGAAAACGGCTGACCAGAGTAGAAAAAGGAATAATAATTCGATTATCTACATGTTCTTGTCCCGAAAAAGCACCACGTTCCTCAAGTACTCCAATAACGGTAAAACTACTCTGCCCTACTCGAATCTGTTTGCCTATGGGAGACTCATTTTCAAACAAAGCTTCTTTTACTTTAGAGCCAAGAACAGTAACTTTTGCGCCATTTTCTACATCTTTATCATTTAAATCTCTGCCTTCTGTAAGTGGCCAGTCCCAAGATTTTGCAAAATCTGCAAGACTACCAACTACAAAAGGATGCCGAGCGCTTTTGCCCTTATATACAACATCATTACCCACAGTTCCCTGCAAAGGAACTACATATTCTACAGAATTTATATTATTTGATATACGCTCTACATCTTCTTTAGTCAGTGTCATGCCTCGCCCACCAACCGCTGTTACAATCTGGTCGCCGCCAATTATCATCATGGCATCTGGACCAAAATCTGCAACAAGCTCATCCACAACCACAGAAGTATTATCTAAAGCAGTAGATATTATAGTCAAAGAACTAGACCCGAAAGCTATGGCTAAAATAACAAAAACAGACCGAAGAGGAAAAGCTCGAAAAGAATGAAGAGATTCGTATAATATACGAGAAGTTATAAGAAATACCTCTGTAAAACCTCGGCGACTATTTTTTTTTGCTAAACTCATGTAAGAGTTTCTCCAGCAATTTGACCATCTTGTAATAAAACAATCCGCTTAGCACTTGCAGCAGTATCAGAATCATGCGTTACAAGAATGATAGTTCGTCCCATTTCATTCATTTCTGTAAAGAGATTTAAAATATCTCTACTTGTTGCAGAATCAAGCTGACCTGTTGGCTCATCTGCAAAAATTATTTCAGGGTCATTAAGTAATGCTCTTGCCATGGCAACACGTTGTTGCTGCCCACCTGATAATGCTGATGGTTTAAAGTGCATTCTGTTACCTAAACCAAGTTGTTTTAAAAGCTCTTCTGCTCTTTTTTTCTGAGCTGAAAGCGGCTTTTTATTATATTGTGCAGGTAGTAGGACATTATCTAAGGCAGTTGCGTATGGTATGAGATAAAAACTTTGAAACACAAAGCTGAGTTTTTGGTTGCGAATAATGCTCAGTCTATCATCAGATAGCTTTGATACATCCTCACCCTCTAAGAAATAGCTACCCACTGTTGGGCGGTCAAGTAGCCCTAAAATATGCAACAGCGTAGACTTTCCTGAGCCAGAAGAACCTTGCAAAGCAACAAACTCACCAGTATTAATGGTCATATTTATGCCTTTTAAGATTTCTAAACCTTTCTCTTTTGTCTCAGCAGATACATTTTCATCATCATCTTGCGACGCTACCTGATAGAATATTCTTTTAATATTCTCTAAGCGAATAAGCTCTTTTGGTGTTGATTGTGGAATGATAAGTTCGGCACCACCCAAACGGATAACTTCTTTCGCCATATAATGTACCTTTATTTTATTTATCTTGTTTTATTTCAGAACGTATAGTTCATGAAAAACAAATAAGAATCAATAATTTTATGCTCTATTTTTTCAGAATACTTTATTTTTTATGTGTATTGCATTTTACTATATTAAGATACAGGAAAACCTACATTTTTTTGTTTGCTAACTTGGCAGGGTTTACTTTTGTGCCACGTTTGCCGCCTTTTGAAAAACGGATATCTGTTGCGACAAACTCGCCTTCTTTTACGCCAGATACGATCTGTGTTCTACTGCGCCCTACCACACCTAATTCTGGAACTACAAGTTTGACCTTGTTTTCACCTTCTACAATATATACTTGCTCTTTACCTTTTATCCATTTTACCGCATTATTTGGTATGCTTAATGTATTCTCGATACTATCAACAACTATAGAACAATGCACAGTCATTTCAGGACGAAGGAATTTCGCTTCATCAGGTCCAATACGAACAAGAGCTCTATAATACACTATCTCATCACGTATTTCTGGCTCTGGATACACTTGGTCAATATTGCCTCTGAAAACTTTAGTCGGATACGCATCTACTTTAAATTCTACTAACTGCCCTTTGCTTGCTGCGCCGATATCAGTTTCATCAACATAAATCCAAAGTTCTAAAGCACTTACATCTACAACTGTTACAAGGTTAGATACTTGTAGCCCTGAAACAACAGTCTCACCTTCTTGTGCTGCCACAAGACTCACAACGCCATCTATTGGGCTGTATATTTTTGTGTATGATATCTGAATTCGTACAGATTTTAAGCGTGCATTTGCAGCAACTATTTCTTGCTTTGCAACGAGAAATTCTTGCTGAACTTGATCAAGAGCATCTTGTGTTTCCACTTTTTGGCGCACAAGTCTGCGCACACGATCAATATTTTTTAATACATACTCGTATCTTGCTTGCACTAAAGCAACTTGCGCAAGTGCTTCTTCTTCTGCTGCAAAAAGTTCTCTGCTATCAATAATAGCTAAAAGCTGTCCTTTTTTTACTCTATCGCCAACCTTAACAGTAACTTCTTTTAGTTCACCTGTTGCACGTGCTCCTATTTTAATAGCCGCGCCAACTTGCGATTTCATAATACCTGTTGCATCCATAATTTGACGCACAGTTTGTCTATCTACACGCACTTTTTGCAGTACATCAACAGTCTCTTCTGTAGAATAATTAATATAATATTTATATCCAAAATAGCCACCAACACCGAGCGCTATTAATAAAAAAACAAACAATACCTTTTTCATAGAAAAAACTCCTTAACAGCAATTTATATATTCTTTATAATCAATTTTAAATTATAGACTCTTTGAACGTATCTTTTTTACTCTTCAATACAATAAAAAGTACATTATAACAACTTATGTACGATTATAATACACCTATCCTAAATCAGATACATTATAAAACTATATATGCAATATTTTTACCAACATTATCGCATTATAGCAAAACACCTAAAAAAATAATACACTTAATACAAATTAATGCCTAAAAAAACTTCTTATTATTATATCGACAGATTTTTTATAAACTATTGACCAAGTCATAAAAAAATACTATGTTCTTCTTTATGAACTGGGACTGGGATAAACTAAAAGAACAACAAGGGAAACAAAAACCTAATAAACCTTCTCAACCAAGCGGTGGTGGCAAGAAGCCTCCACTTGCGGACAAAGAAGAAGTACTAGCGTTTTTTCGCAAGTTTAACAACTTGCAATTTCCAGCTGGAAAAATAATCATCATAATCCTTGCCTTATTATGGCTCGGCTCTGGTATCTATATCGTAGGTCCGCAAGAAGTGGCTGTTATCACCCGCTTTGGAAAATACGTCGATACTACAGATCCAGGTCCTCATTACCGCTTACCTGCGCCAATTGAAAGAACTCGCAAAGTAAACGTCACTGAAGTAAGAAGTATTGAAATAGGATTTAATAAACTTGCGTCGAACAATAAAGCCACCGATGAAGCACTCATGCTAACAGGTGACGAAAATATTGTTAGCGTGCAGTTTGTTGTACAATATACCATCAAAAATGCAGAGAACTATCTCTTTAGCCTCTACCAACCAGATGAAACTGTCAGAAATGTAGCAAATACCGCCATAAGAGAAGTTATTGGTAAAAGCGATATTGACGCAGCACTTACTTCTGGAAAATCCGTTATATCAAATGAAACTCAAGCTCTCTTACAACAATTACTTGATGAATACAAAAGTGGTATTCAAGTAACTGCTGTTCGCTTGCAGCATATATACACTCCAGATGAAGTTGATAGTGCTGTTAAAGACGTTGCAAGTGCAAGAGAAGATAAAAATAGATTTATAAACGAAGCTGAAGCTTATAGTAATGATTTGCTCCCTCGTGCAAGAGGTGATGCAGCTACCATTACAGGACAAGCTGAAGCATATAAAAACCAAAAAATACTTGTGGCAGAAGGGGAAGCTCAACGCTTCATCGACCTCTGGACTGAGTACAAAAAAGCTCCAAATA
>CAMQUX010000086.1 GCA_947037905.1 uncultured Desulfovibrionaceae bacterium
ATTGCGAGGTTGGTAAAACAGAGTTTTTTACAGATATTCAAAAAGAATATGTGCGCGCAGAAGAAATATTTTGCGAGCTTGATTCTTTTTTTAGTAAAAATAAAAATACGCATGTAGATTATATTACATTAGGAGGTCAAGGCGAGCCAACACTCAATATGCAGTTGGGTAAAATAATTGCATATATAAAGGATAATTATCCTAAAATACCACTAGCAGTACTTACAAATAGCACAACGCTTATGGATGAAAAAGTGCAAGAAAACTTGCTCAGTGCAGATGTTATTCTCCCTTCATTGGATAGTTTAGTTGAAGAAGAATTTCATAAGATTAATAGACCCGTAAAAGGCTTAACAGCAGAGAAAATAGCTAAGGCATTAAGTGCTTTTGCTCTAAAATATACGGGCAAAATATATTTAGAGATACTACTGCTAAAAGGAATAAATGATTCCGAAAAAAATTTTTTAGGCTTAAAAGAATACGTTGCAAATAATTCTTTTAGTCGAGTAGATGTAACCACACTTTCTCGCCCAGGTACTGCAAAAAATATTTTTCCAGTAGATAAAGACACACTGCACATATGGCGGGAATCTTTAAACGAAAAGATTTCGCAAACTAGTAGCGAGCCAGTAAACGAGCCAGCAGATAAACTAAATGGCTTAAATACACTAGTTAGCGAAAAGGTAAACGAATCAGTTAATAGGTCGAACGAGCAAGTTAACGAAGCTCTCAAAAGCATACTCACAGAGTCAGCTATAAGGGCAGAGTCAGCTATAAGTTCGCAAGATGAAAAAGAATATTCTCTGCAAATATTTGCTTCATTAAAAAGAAGAGCGCAGAGAAAAGAAGAGTTAACAAAAGCACTGCAAATATCAAAAGTGCTTGTAGAGAAAATTTTAAATCAATTGATATCAGAAAAAAAAATTATTAGCCTTATAGAAAGTGATGGCATATATTATGCGGTAGCGTAAAAGATAAGAGCTAGTTAGAAGGACATACATGACAGACGATAAAAATAAATCACAAATAGAAGCAGATGGGCAAAAGCAGACAATAGAAAATAAAAGACCAGCTATAGTGCCTAGGGCTAAGCCACAAATAGTAGCACCCGAAAATAATCAGAAAATTTCGACAGTTAAAGATAAATTGCAAGGGGTACTCGCTAAGGCTAAATCTAAAATAATGTCTAAAGCGAAACCGCAAATAGTAGAAAACGAAAATAATCAAAAAATTGTGGCAGTTAAAGATAAAACACAAGTAGTGATAACTACAGCTAAGCCGAAAATAGTGCCCAAAGCTAGGCCAAAAATAATTCCTAAAACTAAACCACAAATAGTAGAAAATGGAAATAATCAAAAAATTGTGGCAGTTAAAGATAAAACACAGGTAGTGGTTGCTACAGCTAAGCCGAAAATAGTTCCAAAAAGTAAACCGAAAATAGTACCTAAAGCTAAACAACAAACGGCAGAAAATGGAAGCCAAGCTGTGGCTAATAAAAAAACAGATATAGAAAATAAAAACAAACAAGAATTGCTAGAAGATAAAAGTACCTATCAAGTAGAGGATAATAAAAATAAACGTCAAAAGATGTTTATAAGTGTTCTTGCAGAACAACAAGTGGAAGTTATTGTTGCTGAGGAAGGAAGAATTTCCGAATATTATGTGGAAATGAATCATCAGCAAAAAACAAAAGGAAATATCTATAAAGGATATATTCATAATATAGATAGTTCCTTACAAGCTGCATTTATTAATTACGGAGCCGAAAGAAATGGCTTTTTACAAATAGATGAAGTGCATCCTGAATATTACCGTGAAGGACACAAGCCGAAAGGTCAGCAAAGATACCCGCTTATTCAGCATGTTTTACACGTAGGGCAAGAAATTCTTGTGCAGGTAGTAAAAGAGCCAACGGGTAAAAAAGGTGCATTTTTATCATCTTATCTTTCTTTGCCTGGTCGTATTTTTGTCTACACAATAGGGCGAGGACAAAAAGGTGTTTCGCGGAAAATAGAAGATGAGAAAGAACGTGCTCGTCTAAAAGAAATTTTAGAAACCTTAAAGCCAGAAGATGGTATTGGCTTAATTATCCGCACAGCAGGTGTTGGTAAAAGCAAGACAGATCTATTAAAAGACTATAAATATCTCCAGCGTCTCTGGGCAGATATGCGAAAAAAAGTGCCAGAAGTAAAAGCACCAAATATAATTTATCAAGAAATGGGACTCGCAACTCGTGCTGTAAGAGATTATCTCACAGGTAATATAAACGAAGTGTGGATAGATGATGAGGACGTAGCAAAGCATCTATTAGAATTTATGACACTCGCTTTTCCACGTAGTGGAAATATGATAAAAATTCATGATGATAGTTCTTCTTCATTATTTGAACGATTTAATCTCTCCAAACAAGTCGAGCAAATTTATGGAAGAGATGTACAACTTCCATCAGGTGGGCAGCTTGTTTTTGATCAGACAGAAGCACTCACTTCTGTAGATATCAACTCAGGAAAAATTGGCGGCGAGAAGAATTTTCAAAAAATGGTTCTAAAAACTAATATTGAAGCAGCTGCAGAAATAGCAAGACAAATTAAACTGCGTGATATAGGCGGGCAGATTGTAATAGATTTTATTGAAATGCGAGATGCAAAACATCGCAAAGAAGTAGAAAAAACATTACAAGTTATGTTGAAAGAAGATAGAGCGCAAACCGATATGGAGAATATTTCTCCGTTTGGACTCTTGCAGCTTGTAAGGCAAAGACTAGGTTCTTCTGCCATTGCAATGAGCACAGAACCATGCCCATGTTGCGGTGGAACTGGTATAAGACGTAATTTAGAATGGCAATCGTTGCAGGCATTAAAAGAAATACAACTAAAACTTCGAAAAAATGCAAACGCACAGGATTCTGCAGCACGCATAGAATATGTGTTAGATGCAGAAAGCGCCTTGTATCTTTTTAATCAGAAAAAAGAATTTCTTCTAACAATGGAAAAAACTTTTGATGTAAAAATTGATATAAAAACAGAATAAAAACAGAATAAAATATCGAAATATATAAATAGAAGATGATAAATAATGGAAAAAGATAATCAAAATATCGAGGCTAATAGAGTCTTTGCAGAAGTGCCAGAGTTGCTTGTGCCTGTTGGGAATATGGAAAAATTAGAGACCGCAATCGCTTATGGGGCAGATGCGGTATATCTTGGTGGCGAGGATTTTAATCTTCGTGCGTCAGCTAGTGGATTTTCATTAAAAGAGCTGCAAAAAGCAGTAAAGCTTGCAAAAGAAAATCAAGTTAGAGTGTATTATTGTTTAAATAGTTATATTCAAAATAGCCAAATAAATGATATGGAAGAACATCTTATAGCGCTTGCAAATTTAGTAGACGAAGGTATCGCTCCTGATGGTCTTATAGTAGCAGATATGGGAGTTGCAAATTTAGCTCGAATCCATTGTAAAAATTCTCCGGAGTGACTGGAGTTCAGACGTGTGCTCTTCCGATCTATTGTAAAAATATTCCGTTACATATAAGCACGCAGGCGAATGTGTGTAATAGTATGGCAGCAAAACTTTGGCAAGATCTTGGAGCTGTGCGTGTAAATGTTGCACGAGAAGTAAGTTATGAAGAGATGTCGCTTATGAAAGTAAGCTGTAGGAATATGGAACTGGAAGTTTTTGTACATGGTGCAATGTGCATGGCTATATCAGGTCGTTGTTTTATGAGCGCTTGGCTCAATTCTCGCTCAGCAAATCAAGGTGCTTGCACGCATCCATGCAGATTTGATTATAAGCCCATAAAAAATCAGAACTTATTTTTAGAAGAAGGAATTCGTGAAGATATTCCAGTTTGGGAGCTTGAAGAGGGCGAAAAATATTCTCGTATTTTTGCAGCACACGATATGTGTTTAATGGAGCATTTGCCAAAGCTTGCAGCGCTTAAAGTGAGTGCTATAAAAATAGAAGGGCGCACAAAAAGTTCTTCGTATTTAGCGCAAGTAACAAGAGCGTACAGATGGGCGCTCGATGATTTAAAAAAAGGAAGCTTTGATTCCACTCGGTATATGCCAGAGCTAATAAACATCTCTACCCGTCCGCTTTCCACAGGCTTTTTCGAGAACAAACCAAATATTGCCTTTGCAGAGCCTACAGAATTTAAAAAGCCAATACTTGCAAGAGTGGTAGAAAATTTAGGCAAAGGGCGTTACAAAGTCTCTGTTAAATCTGCTTGGAAAACAGAAGATGATGTATCTATTCTTTTTAAAGAAGATACTGAAAATATTCTTAAAAAAGGAGAGTATTCTCTTTTATCAGTGCATGAAGAGCCAGTAGATTTTGTGGGCGCAGGCTTAGATGCTATTTTAGTTACAGATACAGTAGAGCTTAAAGAACACATTTTTTTACGAACAATATAAATTTATACGCATAAAAAAAGGATAAAAAATGGCAACTACAATAGATGAAATTACTATTAATTACGAAGAAGATGGTGTTGTTGTGGTAAAAGAGCTTGATAAAGAAGTTCTTTCAAAAGGTTTATGGACAACAATCGTTTTCCGCTTTCAACAATGGGAGAAAGCAAAAAATGACTATAGCGTAGATAAGTACATAATAAGACGCTATAAAAAAGTTGCAGGCGAGTATAAATCGCAATCAAAGTTTACTATCACAAACAAAGAGCAAGCAGAAAAAATTATTGGAATACTTGAAGGTTGGATTAAATAAACTGTTGGTAACTGTTCATTTACTATAATATTAGACAAAGTAAGAGTAAGTAAAAAATACTATTGGAATACTTGAAGGCTTAAATAGCCTGTAGGTAATTGCTTATTTTTGCATGATCTCATTTAAGTAAAAACTTGGGTTATCTAAGTAAAGAACAAGTAAAAAAGAATTGTAATATTATGGGTTTAGACTAATAACCTGTTGATAAGTTGTTTTTTTGTATGAGGATTTTATGTTTTTTATAAAAAAATAAGATAGAATGCTATAATAATAGAAAATATCCCAATATAATACGCACATTATATTGGGATATTTTCTATTGAATTGTTTATTAAATAACTTGTTTTATCATGCGTTAATTTTATAGTAAGTCATGCACACGGTACAATATATCTTCTATAGTAAATTTATAAATTCCGCTCGCTAAATAATTATGCTTTTAGTGGTGTATTTAATTACAGATTCAATTACACAATTATATATTTAATTTAGCATTTAATTGTGCTTCAATATTAAATTATGTTTCAATTTTATCTTATACATTAACTATGTCTTAATTCGGCACAGTTATGTTTCAATTGTATCTTTAATATCTACCTTGTCCCTAATATTTGCTTTATCTTTACTAGTTGAAATCTCTGCCTTTTCCTTAGCTTCTGTAGTATCTTTATAAAGAATAGAAAGAAGACAAAGACCATGAGCAGGTGCGGTTGCAGGAAGAGGCGCACGGTTTTTATTTTCAACAAGAACTAAAAGTTCCTCTATTGTTATTTTTGAGCGCCCGATGGCCACAAGACTGCCCATAATATTTCGCACCATTTGTTTTAAAAATCCATCAGCTTTAAAAGTCCAAACTTGCTCAGTGGGATAATGCCCTATAGTCGAATGCCCTATAGTCGAATAGTTTTTTTGACTAGGACAATGTCCTTCAGCAGAATGGAGTCCTTCACTCATATAACTCTCTTTAGTAGAATTGGGAGCATAAATTTGAAGAGTTCGCACGGTGTTTGTTATATTTGTCCCAACATTTTGAAAACTTGTAAAATCTTTTGTGCCAGAAAGAAGAGTGGCAGCTTCTTTCATTTTCTCTGTGTCTACATTTCTACAATGCCAAACATAGTTGCGTCTTTGTGGCAGTAGAGGAGAATTGTCCGCCCAGAGGGTATAGGTATAGATTTTTTCACTGAGCTGATAACGGGCATGAAAGGAATCAGAAACTTTGGCGGCATCAAGAATACGAATATCATGTGGCAGTAAAAGATTCATGGCTGTTAGAAATGGAATGTGCATTTTATGAATAGGAATATCGCAATGTA
>CAMQUX010000087.1 GCA_947037905.1 uncultured Desulfovibrionaceae bacterium
TGTTGTAATATCATTTTACAATGACCTTTTCATTAATATTTTAATTTTGCGATAGAGATATTTAAAAATATGCATGTATTTACATGGGTTATTGAATGTTTATAAAGCAGCATCTAAGAAAAAATCATTTCTACTTTAATGCTTATTTTGTTTTTCCAACTGTCTTATATCCTTACCAAGAAAATCTGCTCCGTTTTACTATATTAAATCCTCGAAGTTTAGCACTTTTCATAAAAAGGTCTCCTTGAAATTATAACAAGTAGTATTTAAACCTACAATATTATTTACTGTTGTAGCTCTTTTAATACATATTTAGCTTATATTAGTATAAAAAATGCAAAATAAAAAGCTATTTTTCTACGTATTGCTCAGCCTAACTAAAAATAAACTACTCGGTTTACTAAAATAGTATCTACACGTTTATCGTTTAACCATGGCTTTTTCAGATAATTTTCTTCAAAAGCCAATGAACCAACTGATAAGCTCGTTCTCATATTCAAAGAAGTATTATCTAAACTATCCAGAACATGTTTTGTTAAAAAAGGATAGAGGCTTTCATCTATGCTAATTGATTCTATTTTTTGCGCAAGTAATTGTTTTTTAAGCTCATTTACGTACACATTTATATCTTCAATGCTCTTAGTTTTTTCCATTTCAAGTACTGTCGCAGGTAAAGTATAACTTAGTTGCCAACCGTTTGCTGTTAGGTTCTTATTTTTTTCAGAAAGCGTGGCGGTTTCTAGTACAACTCGTGATTTTAAATTATATTTTGCATCGAGTACATCTAATTCTTTCAAAATTTCCAACTGCTTACTATCGTCCATATTATTAATAGTTATCTGGATTTTTTCAAAATCACCCTGTTCGTGCGATAAAAATTCACCTAGCGTGAGTTCTGTCTGCTCATTTTCTGTTCCTATTAGTACCTTATTACTTTCTTTATCATAGAACACATCAAACTCAACATTCTTAAAATGCTGCCTCTTGGCATCTTCTAATGAACCCACCGTCGACAGCTTCTGCGCCATGAGCTTTGGATATTTTTTCAGCATTTGCCTTGCATGTACAGTTGGGAGTTCTTTTATCCTTCTGCGCCCATGGAGCGTTAATCCAATTTCTAGTTTATCCTCATATTTTGCAGAGCTAATATCATGTGCATCATTTTTAGCGTTTGTCTCAATACCGAGTATTCCGAGCATTGAGTCAAACATTAAATCATTAGTGAAATATTTTTCTTTATTCGCTATAAGATTTGCTTTTTTCTGTGCATCAAAATCGTTCCCTGTCCAAATAATAAGCGGTATTTCTGCCATTATTTCTGTAAATATACTTGAATTATGCCCCAGTTTATTGAACACATCTTCACCATGATCTGAAAAATATACTAAACTTTTAAATGTTTTCTCTTGCTCTAATCTTTCTAATATTTTTGCGAGTAAATCGTCAGTATATTTAACTGTTTTGTCATATGTTTCATTATTCTTTTTATTATAAAAATCTGGAGAAGAAATAGGTAGTTCTATTGTCACACCTTTTATTCGTCTACCATAATCGTGATGGCTCCCCATAGCATTCAAGATTATTAAATTATTTTTACTCATATCTAAACTATTAAGATATTTATTTATCCTATCATATAAGAGTATATCTTTTTTTTCTAACGCACCAGCAAAAGCATATGTGTCACTCTCTCTAGCTAAAATACTCACTGGAACATCATATACCCCTTGTTCTGATTGAGTACTAAACCATGCAACGGTAAAACCAACATTTTTTGCCAAAGAAATAAGCGAGGGAGCTTCAGTATAATCTTCTTTATTATATTGATTAGCTCCTGTTAATGCTAATGTTAATGCAGGTATTGTTTGTACATGATTACTATAGGTATTGGTGAATAAAATGGCATTTTTCTCTGCAGACAGTTTAGGGCTTGTGTTAATGCGGTAGCCATAAGATGCTACGTTATATTTTGCTAAACTTTCTCCAATAAAAAGAACATACAATTCACCTTGTTCTTTTTTTTGAGCTTCATATAAATGAACATTTTCTTGCCTGATACTAACTGATTCTCGCAAATTAGCATATTTTTTTTGAGAATTTTTTATTTCGTTGAAAATTCGTTCTATGCCACCTGCAAAAGGGCGGGCTTGAATAGTTGTGATAATAAAAATAGAAAGCAATATGAAGAAAACACCCCCTATTGATCGAGAGATTTTTACTGTTGTTTCTATTCTCATTTTTCTTAATATAAAATAAAATGCTCCAGAGATTAAAATATAACATAATGCGAGGGCAATCAATTTTGGGTAACCCACAAATGTAAGCAAAAATTCCATAGCCTCTGAAATATTAGTCTGCAAGAAAACATCTATCAACTCACTATGAATATATGCACCAACTATCATTTGAAAGATAAATAGAGTAGAGCTGAAGAAAAAAACTATAAAAACATTTACATAATATAAAAGTCTTACTTGAAATAATAATCCTGCTATACTAATAAAGGAAAGAAGCATAAAAAGAGAAGTTAGCGCAACTAATGTCTCAAAACTTATATTTGACTCAAATGATCGTATGTACCCATATGTACATAAAATAAATAGAGCAAAGAATAAAAGATTTAGTTTTTTAAACGTAGGTTCTTTCCAAAAATAGCTCAGCCCTAGCCAACATACAGAAATAACAATATAAGAAAAGGTTTCTTTCATGTTTGAGCTTGTGCTACCAAGTGTATTCGTCGCTCCAAATACAACACCCAGTAGAAATACATAAAACTCATAATTATATTTAGAAAAAAAACTTTGAACTTTTGAGAAACTCATTAAGAAACTCCTTTTGTAAAACACAAAAAAGTAGCATAAAATGAAGAGAATCTTCATTTTATGCTACTTTTTAATTATTAATTATATATTCTAGAGAGAGAGGCACAAAGTGCACGAGAGATTGCTTGTAATATCATTTAATAAAATCCTTTCAGGGTCTAATTTCAATTTTTACACTGAATATTTCTAAAAAAAATCTTGTATATTTGGTTATTTCTTGAAAATTTACAAAGCTGCATCTAAGAAAAGATTGTCTCTATGTATCACTTCTTCGTATGGTGCTGCACCTAAAATATCTTCTATCTCTTTAGAGTTTTTCCCTTTAATGAGAGCGAGTTCTTCGGAATCATAATTAGAAAGCCCTACACCTATTAGTTCATTTTTTGCACTCATAATACGCACAAGTGCTCCCGCTGAAAAAGTTCCTTCTATAGCTGTTACGCCAATAGATAATAAGCTGCTACCTTTAGATATAAGTACCTTCTCTGCACCTTTATCAACAAATATATCCCCTTCTGGATCTGTATGATAGGCGAGCCAAAATTTTCTGTGAGACACTTTCTTTTTTTCCGCTAAAACCCATGTTCCAATAGCCTCTCCGGCAAAAATTTTATCTAAAACAAAAGGAATTTGACCTGATGCTATAATTGTTGTTACACCAAGCTGTGCCACACGTCTTGCTGCTCTTAGTTTAGAATACATTCCGCCCGTTCCAACACAGGTTTTACCATCACACATCTTTTCTAAATCAAGGTTAGCTATATTTTCAAGACATGATAATATTTTTGCCTCGGGGTTCTTATCTGGATTTTTATCGAAAACACCCTGAGCTGAAGTTAAATTAATAGATAAATCTGCGCCAGTTATATCGACCGCCATGGCAGATAATGTGTCGTTATCGCCAAATTTTAATTCTTGTACAGCGACGGTATCATTCTCGTTAATTATTGGAATAACTCGCATTTCTAAAAGACGTTGAAGTGTATTGCGAGTATTTAAAAAACGCTCTCTATTTTGCATATCATCACGAGTGAGCAGCACTTGTGCAGCTGTTTTACCAAAGCGAGAAAATGCATTATCGTACTCGTGCATAAGCATACATTGCCCTATTGCTGATGCTGCTTGTTTTGAAGGTAAATCGTTTGCTTTTAAGGTTATACCTCGCTCTAAAAGACGCTTACGCCCTGCGGCTACTGCTCCTGAGCTCACAAGAATTATATCTAAACCTTTATCGTGTAGTATTGCTATCTGATCTACTAAACGACTAATTGCACGAACACTTAACCCTTCCTCATCAGTTAAAACTGCACTGCCTACTTTTATGACTAAACATTTCACATTTTCTAAAATATCTGTTTTTTCTTGCTCTTTCATAAATAATCTCGCGCTTATTTGTGTTCTACTGAAACGTATTTATATCTTTTATTTTCAACAGTTTAACAATTATTTTGAACTTTCACTCATCTTCTTAAGCTTAAATTTACAAGTTAAATTTTAAAATTACGATAAACCATTACAAGCCTATCGGACACTTATCAGAAACCTGTAAAAACATAATTAACTATTAGTTTGAATTTTATCGTTTAAAAATAAGTGTTTATTTCTATTTCTATTTTATTTCAAAGCTTTATTTTCTAATTTTTGCTTATAACTTTCAAGTTTCTTTTCAGTTTACTCTTTTAGTTCTTAATCTTCATCTTCTTCATCTTCACCCAATTCCCAAAGCTCTCCAAATTCCTCTTCCTCTATTTCTTCTCTTTCTGCTGGGATAAATACTGGATCCTCTAATTCTATAATTTCTGAAGCAAGTGCTTCAAATTCTTTCCAGATAATACCTAGCAGATTATCTAAACCTTTTTCTTCTAAGGCAGAAATAAAATAGATTATTTTCCCTTGTTCTGTTGCCTTAGCTTGTATTATTTCCATATCTTCTTCTGAGAGAAGATCCATTTTATTAATAATAAGTACCTGTTTTTTCTTAGCAAGTTTTTTACTAAACAGTTCTAATTCTTCGTTTAAAAGATCATAACCCATAAATGGATCGTTCACATCGATATCATCTGCACCCAAAATATGTAACAAAAAGCGCGTACGTTCAACGTGGCGTAAAAATTGATATCCTAAGCCTTTTCCTGCACTTGCACCTTCAATAAGCCCTGGAATATCTGCTAGAATAATTTGTTCTTCTAAATGATTTCTAAGTACTCCTAAATTTGGAGTAAGAGTTGTAAAATGATAGGCAGCTATTTTTGGGCGTGCTGCTGTTATTTTTGATAAAAGTGTTGATTTACCTGCACTTGGAAGTCCTAAAAAGCCAATATCTGCAAGTATTTTTAATTGAAGATGAACTGTTTTTAGCTCTCCCTCAAAACCTAATTCTGCGATACGTGGAGCACGATTAGTAGATGTTTTAAAATGAATATTACCTCGCCCGCCTCGCCCGCCTCGGCAAACAATATATTCAAGCCCATCACGAACTAAATCCGTTAACAGGTGCATTCCTGTTTTTTCACCATGCTCGTCATACTCAATTTCATAAACAAGCGTTCCAACTGGCAAATCTAAAATTAAATCTTCTGCTTTCTTACCATATCTATCACTACCCATTCCTGGTAGACCATTTTTAGCCTCATAATGACGACGTAAGCGAAAATCGTATAAACTTAATAGCTTAGAGTTACCACGTAAGATAACATCACCACCTCGACCACCATCGCCACCATCTGGACCTCCACGAGGTATACACTTTTCACGTCGAAAAGATATACAACCGTGCCCGCCCTTACCTGATGTAATTTCAACCTTTGCTTCATCTACAAAACGCATATATTCTCCTCATTTCTCATGAGTATTTTATTTATTTGCACAAATTTCATACAAACAGCACTCAAGTAGGTATTATGCTTTAAAAAGCACTGGATTGTAGTGGGATATAAAATACCCTTCTACTTATAGTTAAAATAAAAAATCTTAACAACGAAAAACTATAATCTTATTTTTATAAAAAACATAGTCTTTTATAAGGAATAGAATCTTTTCAGAGCCATATTATTCATATCAAAGTGCACTTATTTTAGCTTAAAATATGAAAAAATACAAGACCATAAGGCGTGCGAGCGAAGCAATTTCTTATCTATATTATCTTATTATATCTCAGTCTACCGTGATTTTATATCTATATCTAGCAG
>CAMQUX010000088.1 GCA_947037905.1 uncultured Desulfovibrionaceae bacterium
GAGGGGGAAGAGAGGGAAAAATTTTTAAATTTTGCCTTCTCTTCCCCCTCATAAATTAAACCAATTATTTTTTAGTAAACTAACTAGCTATTTTTTAGCGAAAAGTGGAACGGTAAGAAAGAAAGTATCAGTCCCTCTAACTATTTGTAGTAGTGCTGCGCCACGGCTTTTTTGGTATTTTTTAAGTAGCGCAATAAAAGCGTTAGCATCACGGACAGGTTCTTGGTTTACACGGATGACAATATCACCACGTTCTATGCCAGACTGTTCAGCTGTTGAGCCTTGTTCTACTTCGACAACGATAACGCCACTTTTAATTCCGAGCTGTCTTGCTTGTGGGGAGCTTATGGCGTCTTGTATTTGCATACCGAGCCCGAGTTCGGGATTTCCTAAGTTTTCTTGAGGATTTTTGCTAGCGGTTTTGATATTTCGTTCTTTTAGGACAGCAGAAAGGGTTATTTTTTTGCCGTTACGTAGAAGAGCTATTTTTATTTTTTCCCCAGGAGCAATTTGTGCAACTGAGCGAGTGAGTTGTGCTGGGCTTTCGATAATATTATTATTAATCTCAAGTATGATATCACCAGCTTGTATGCCTGCTATTTCAGCGGGCTCGTTTGGTATAACATTTGCGACAAGAACACCTTGAGGTTTTTGCATACCAAGTGCTTTTGCAGCGGTTTCATCTATTGGTTGAATGGTGAGTCCGAGCCAGCCTCTGCTCACTTTTTTATTAGTGCGTAATTGTTCAATTATATTTGAAGCCATTGATGCTGGTACTGCAAAGCCAAGTCCTTGCCCAGATGCGAGGATTGCGGTGTTTATACCTACAACATCTCCGTTCATATTAACAAGCGGTCCGCCGCTATTTCCAGGGTTAATGGATGCGTCTGTTTGAAGAAAATCATCATAGGGACCTGCATTTATAACACGTCCTTTTGCGCTGATTATTCCAGCTGTGACCGTATGTCCTAGTCCGAAAGGGTTTCCAATAGCGAGCACCCACTGTCCTACTTTAGTATTTTTTGAGTCTGCAAAGCGTAGCACTGGGAGTTTTTTTCGAGCGTTTATTTTAAGAAGTGCGAGATCTGTTTCAGGATCTATACCGACAACGGTTGCTATGTATTCTTTTTTATCACCTTGTAGTCTGACAAGAATTTTATCAACATCTTCAATAACATGATTATTTGTTACAATAAGTCCGTCTTCAGATATAATAAATCCGGAACCGAGTGAGCGTTGTTTTTCTTTTGGGGCATTTGGAGAGCTAGGAGCTTGACCACCACGAAAGTTTTCGAACCCGCCAAATCCGTTAAAAAAATCATTTAGAGGATGCTCAGGTGGTAGACCTTGTCCTCCAAAAAAATTTTTGCGAGAGACTTTTTTCTCTGTGTTGATGTTTACAACTGCTTTTCCTGCATGTTCTGCAAGAAATGTAAAATCTGGCAGGAGCATTTTTTGCGCAAATTTTTCTGCCTGAACTTCAATATCTGATGCTGTATCTTCTGCTGAGTCTGTAAAAGAATTCCAGCCATCACGAACTGTGTTTGCAATAGGATTAGCGTATGCTGTGGTTGTTATAAACAGAGTGAGGAAAAGGAATGCTATTTTTTTGGAGTACATATACTCTCTCCTTGAACTATAAATATTTTAGTAAGAATGTTTTGTAATAAACATTTTAGTAGTATGTTTTTTAGTAAAACATTTTGTGTTAAGTAAAACATTTTCAGCGAATGTAAAGTATGAACACGGAAAAAACTGTTATAAAATTATATGATTTTATAAAAGTTGCTATAGACCGTAAAGGCTCGCCCCTTTTTGGAAGAATCTATCAGCTTTCTTTTCTGCCTCATCGTCAACAGTGAGCGCTGGAGCGTGGTAAGTTTTTAATCGTGCATCTATTATAAGAGTTCCATCACAACCCCAGTGTTTGCAGTTTGTAAAGGAATGCACACCATAGATATCAGTTGCTGGGTCTGAACGAGTAAACGTTACCCAGAGGAAATTTTTAAGGGTTGCGCTTGTGAATGATGCATCATCGCAGACAATAAGCATCATAAGCCCTTGTAGATTTTGGTTTGCGAGCGCTTTTTCTAAGGTAAAAAGAAGCGGATCGTGCGTGTCTCTTTTTTGGCTATGCTTTGGTGCAGAGATACATGCAATACCTGGCAGTATAAGCTGTGCGTTCCCAAACTCTTCAGGAAGGGACATTTTTGGTAATGTTTTACAAAGCTCACGTCTTTTTTCGCCAGTTGCGGCCACTATGAGCTTTGAGCCTTGATTGAGGCTTATGCCAGAATAATCGAGCGTGTCCATGGTTGTGCGAGTTATGAAATGTAAATCACGAGCAAAATCTATGCGTTCTAATATATGTAATATAAATTCGACTTCGTTTTTACAAGAGAGTTCTTTGTTATCTTCTTTTGCAGCGATAAAGAGATATTTTGTAAGAGAAGTTTGTGTGTTTCCTAAAAGACTTAAAGCATTTGTGAGCAGTTCTTGAGGCTGACGCTCTAGTGCGTATGGCACGTATCGTTCGCTGCCTACAGCTAAAAGAAGAGGATGCACACCAGCTGCGTCCACTGCGTGTACTTCGTGTACTCCGCTAAAAACAGTGGATACAATAGGAGCTGTTAGCTCGTGTATGAACTCACCAAACATTGTATCTTCTTGCGGAGGACGTGCGACGGTTGTAAAAGGCCAGATAGCGTCTTTTCTGTGATAGACATTTGTGATGTGCATGAGTGGAAAATCGTGCACTAGACTATAATATCCGAGATGGTCGCCAAAAGGTCCTTCTGGTTTTTGCGCTTTTGGTTCAATATATCCGCAGATGCAGAAATCAGCCTCAGCATATATTGGAAGCTCATCATTTTGCGTACGAGCCATTGGTATGCGGTGCCCGCCGAGTAGTCCTGCAAAAAGAATCTCTGCAAGCCCTTCAGGTAATGGCATGACAGCTGCAAGGGTCATGGCTGGTGCGCCACCTACGAAAATATTCACAGGTAATCTTTCATTTCTTTCAATAGCTTCAGCGTGATGGTGTCCTATTCCTCTATGTATCTGATAATGCAGCCCAGCTTCTTTGTCCTGAATAAAATCGTTACCACTGAGCTGAACTCGGTACATGCCGATGTTTGATTTAGTAAAGCCGCGCTTTGATGGACTTTCTGTGTAAACTTGAGGAAGAGTAATATATCCGCCACCATCTTGTGGCCAAGATACGAGCTTTGGAAGCTTTGAGATACTCGTCTTACAAGCAAGAACTGGCGCATTTGAAACTTTTTTAGGTATAGTATGGTAAGCGGCAAGGGGAGTTTTTGCATATTTGAGCGGATGTTTTAGTGCGTCAAAGGGATCGAGCTTTAGTTTAAAAATACTATCAACGACTTTCAGTGTATCTTTAAAAAGAAACCGAGTACGGTCAATGGTGCCAAAAATATTTGCAGCCATGGGAAAAGGGGTATCTTTTACGTTGGTAAAAAGAAGCGCTGGACCTTTTTTTTCAAAAACTCTGCGCTGAATGATACCAGCTTCAAGAACAGGATCAACAAGTTCAGTTACTCGTAAAAGTTCGCCTTTTTTTTCTAACGCCAAAAGAGTTTCTTTAAGATTTTTATAGCCCATGTATGCTCCCGTATTTCAGATAAAATCTCTGTACGAATTTTTTAGTATGATAAAATATTTTTCACTATAAAACATTTTTTATTAAGAAGAAAAGGATTTTTTTCTGAGATTTTTTATGGTAAAAAAGAGGCTATAAAAAGGATATTTTATGAGTATAAAAACTATTTGTGTTACCTTAGGAGATTCAGGCGGGCTAGGAGTAGAACTAGCTAGTCGGTTTTTTTCTGCATATACGCCAGAGGAAAACTTACGAGTAATTCTTATAGGGCAAAAAAAAGCACTAGAATATCATCAAGCTAAGCAGGGGCAGAGCAATTTTTATAAGGAGCTAACAAGCTTATCAGATATACAATCCTTAAAAACAGGAATATATTTTTACGAGCCAGAAGGGCTTGCAGATTTATCTCTTCATATAGGACAAGCTAGCCTGTCTGGTGGTATATGTGCAGGGCGCTCTCTTGAATGTGCAGTGAAGCTTATGAAAATGGTAAAAATAGACGGGCTGTTAACAGGTCCTATCCATAAGGCAAGTTTTAATGAGGCAGGTTTTTTATACGCAGGGCATACAGAATTTTTAGCTGCAAGTTTTGGTTTAGCTGCAGATGATGTGTGCATGCACCTTGCGGGTGATATTTTGCGAGTAAGTCTTGTAACAACGCACCCAGCATTAAAAGATGTGCCAGCTCTAATTACAAAAGAAAAAATACTGCATTGTTTACGTTTAAGTAGTGTTTACGCAAAAAAAATGGGATTAACAGCACCCATAGGAGTTTGCGGCTTAAATCCGCACGCAGGCGAGGGCGGGTATATTGGTAAAGAAGAACAAGAGATAATACAACCAGCAATAGAGCTTGCTAAAAAAGAAGGTATATTAGTAGAAGGACCCTTTGCAGCGGACACACTTTTTTATTTTGCCTCAAAAGGGCAGTATTCAATAGTGCTTGCCATGTATCACGATCAAGGGCTTGCGCCTCTTAAACTCTTTCATTTCCACGAGGCGGTAAATATCACACTCGGTCTGCCAGTTTTAAGAACTTCTCCAGACCATGGCACAGGTTTCGATTTAGTAGGCACAGGAAAAGCAGATATGGCGAGCTATAGCAAGGCATATACAGTGCTTTTAGACTCTGCAGCAAGTATTTCAGACTAGAATTTAGCGTATGTTCAAATTATAAGCAAAATTAAAATGTTACTTGAGAGTTAAGTTTAAATTAAGCTTCAAATTAAATGATGAGCAGTATAAAAAAATATTTACAATTTTAATAATAGAAAAAAAAGTGAAAATATTTCGAGTAAAATATTTACAATTTTTAACTTGTCGTGTATGAAAAGAAAGATTCATAAGAGCTTTTGTTAAAGTAAATTTATATTTAGCACGCTTATGAAAAACACGTATTATCTTACATATTGAATTTATTCCTAAAATAAAGAAAATAGTTGTCTCGGAAACGGAAAAAAACTTTATTTTAGCTGTAAGATTAAAAATATACGTATATATATTTGACCGGGGCGCTGTTGTTGGAGGAAACTATGGCAGAAACTAAAGAAAGCGAAATGAATTTTGAAGCTGCATTAGAAGATTATCTTAATGTTGATTTTGGCGATTTAGATGAAGGAAGTATCGTTAAGGGAATTATCGTAAAGATAGATACTGACCAAATTCTTGTGGATGTCAATTTTAAATCAGAAGGACAAATCCCAGCATCAGAATTTATGGATTTAGAAGGAAAAATTAACGTAAAAGTTGGCGACGAAGTAGATGTGTTCGTTTCCAGAAAAAATGAAAATGAAGGAACAATAACTCTTAGTCGAGAAAAAGCAAAACGCATGCAATTTTTCGATCAACTAGAGGGTCTTCAAAACGAAGAAGATATTGTTCGTGGATATATAACTCGTCGCATTAAAGGCGGGTATACAGTAGATCTAGGCGGAATCGAAGCATTCCTTCCAGGTTCACATGTAGATTTACGCCCAGTTCCAGATATGGACGCTTTAGTTGGGCAAGAGCTTGAATTTAAATTATTAAAAATTAATCGCCGCCGTAGTAACGTTATTGTATCTCGTCGTGTTCTTTTAGAAGGACAACGCACAGAACAACGTGGAAAACTTCTTGGTACTATCGAAGAAGGTTCTACTGTTAAAGGGCGTGTAAAAAATATTACAGAATACGGTGTATTTATTGATTTAGGTGGTCTAGACGGTTTACTTCATATCACTGATATGTCTTGGAAACGTATTAAACACCCTAAAGAAATGGTTCAACTTGGAGAAGAACTAGAACTACGTGTTCTTAGCTTCGATAAAGACGGACAAAAAGTTTCCCTCGGTATGAAACAACTCTATAATGACCCTTGGGAAA
>CAMQUX010000089.1 GCA_947037905.1 uncultured Desulfovibrionaceae bacterium
CGAGTGTATCTTCATCTTTTTGGGTGAGTGTAAACGGGGGCGTTTCCCAGAGCTTTTCATCACCAGTGGGTACAACATCAAGGTGAGATATTATCCAAAATGTTTTTGAACTATCGACTCCTTGCCAAAGAGCAAGGATATTTGGGCGGATTTTACTGCTCGTATCTTCATCAGGACAGTCGTACTGAGAGAAGCTTGCATTTTTGAAATTTTCTTTCATCCATGCAAGTAAAAAGTTTGCACGCTCAAGTTCTCCGTCTCCATTATTAGAGGGCGAAAGAGCAGGGCGTTTTGTGAGTTCTTTTTGTAAAGATATAACAAGTTCTTTTTGTTCACGAATGAATTGATGAATATTTTCCATACATCTTTTTAGAAAATATTTCTAAAGAAAGCAAGCATATTAATGATATATAACAAAAAAAATAAAAAAAGAGGTGATGTTTTTAATCTGTTTATTTATGTTTATAATTAAAAGAGACAGGTGTGTTTAGTATATAAAAAAAACATGAGAAAATAAGACTATAAAAATATGAGAAAATACTAAACTAATGAGTATAAAAATATGAGAAAATAAATTATTACTCTGTATTTATTTGAGTAAAGTGGTTTGTAATAAATTAATAATCGAGAGTGAGATAAAAAAACGAGAGCTAAAAGCTCTCGTTTAAATAGTCTAATAAGTAGTAAGTAAAGTCTAACGTCCTTTAGCAGCACGTTTAGAAGCTTTAAGTGGGTTAACACTAACTTGTCCAGTTTTATCAACAACAACACGAACGTGTGTTGCAAAGTTACATATTCCGCTTGCCCATTTGTTTTCAGGTGAGCTGTATGAAGAACAGTAAAATTTATCTTCGAAAGGAGCTTGTCTATCACAACCGTCACATTTTTCAGCAACAGGGGTTATAATTGTTCCTTTAAAAGAAAGTCCATCATTAGTCATTGCCGCACCTTCAAGTACGTTTACTATTTTTTTAGCCATGAGAAAATCCTCCTAAAGGAAAAATATACATATATTTTAAAACTAGTAATATATAAAATTACAAAGCAGAAGAGTAAAGATTTTTTTTTTTTATGTCAAGCTCTAAGAGAGTAATTTATTCAGTAATATGTAAAAGAGTTGTAATTGGGTAATTTGCAAGAAGTTTTCTAGGGTTTAGAAAGTCAAGCTCGCAAACAAAAGCAAGGCCAACAATTTCTGCTTTTGTAGTTTTAACAAGCTCTACGATGGCATTTATAGTACCACCAGTTGCAAGAAGATCGTCTATAATAAGTACTTTGTCGTCTGCAGAAAGAGCATCTTTATGCATTTCGAGCGAATTTGAACCATATTCAAGATCGTAGTGAGCGCTAATTGTTTCTGCAGGAAGTTTACCAGGTTTGCGAATGGGAACAAAAGCAGTATTAAGAGCAAAAGCAAGGGGAGTTGCAAAAATAAATCCACGAGCTTCAGGAGCAAGTATTTTTGTGATGCCTTTATTTTTAAATTCGTTCACAAACTGATCAATAATATACTTAAACGCAGCAGGGTTTGTTAGAATAGGCGTTATGTCATAAAAAAGAATACCTTCTTTAGGAAAATCTGGTACTTCTCGAATAATGGTACGTAAATTCATAATGATCCTCTAAAATTAAATGCGTTATTTTTTTTGGTTATGAATGGTTATAGTAGATTTTGTCAAGAAATTATATGAAAAAAGTTGCATTCTTTTTTTTGCTAGTCTATAGAATGTGAGATTGAGTGAGTTTATAAGATATTATTTTGCTAAAAAGAAGTAAAAATGGAAAAGATACGAGCAAAGAAAAGCTTAGGGCAAAATTTTTTAATAGATAATAATATTTGTGGAAAAATAGTAGATCATCTTTCGTTAGAAGCGACTGATAATGTGCTTGAAATTGGATCAGGGCGAGGGGCTTTGACTGATATTTTAGTAAACTATCCACTTAATTCTTTAGAAATTATCGAAAAAGATGATTATTTACGAAAAGATTTGCTTGAGAAATATTCACAGATTCTTTCTGCAGAAAATGATGCGCTGTCAGTAGATTGGGATAAAAGAGCGGATAAAAAATATAAAATTGTTGCTAATTTGCCATATAATATTGCATCGAAATTAATTTGGGATATTGTCTCGTCAAAAATGAACTGGGAACGGTGTGTATTTATGGTGCAATATGAGGTTGCACGTAGGCTAGCAGCTAAAGAGGGTTCGAAAACGTACGGAGCATTAAGTGCTTGGGTGCAGAATTTTGCAGAGGTTAAATATTTATTTAAAGTACCTCCTCATTTATTTTTTCCAGCTCCAAAGGTTGACTCTGCGGTTGTTTTATTTTATCCTAAAGCTTCATTAGCCCTTGATGAAAAGGAAAGTCTTCGGAAATTACTTCATATTTGTTTTAGTATGCGCAGAAAACAATTGCAAAAAATATTAAGACAATACTGGACAAATGATATAGAAGTGTGGTTTAAGAATGAAGGCTTACGTTTTGAAGATCGTCCAGAGATTTTGAGTCCTGAACAATTTAAAAAATTAGCTTTTTTGTTAAAAAATAAAATTCTTACTTGACGTATGCTTATTTATTTTTTACAAAGCAAAAACAGTGTGTGTGTATGTTATTCAAAGAATGGATAAACGTACTAATAATATGGGTACATAAAATGTGTATCTTTATATAAATTTAATATCTTTTTGGAGGAGTTGTTATGACTAAAGCAGATCTAATCGTTAAAATTGCAGAAGAATCAGGGTTAACTAAAGTTAATGCAGAACGTGCATTAAATGCATTTACTAAATCAGTAGAAAATGTACTAGTTAAAGAAGGTAAATTAACTTTAACAGGTTTTGGAACATTCCAAGTAGAAGAACGCAAACAACGTACAGGTCGTAACCCACGTACAGGCGCAGAAATTACTATTCCAGCATCAAAAGTTGTAAAATTCCGTCCAGGAAAACTTTTAAAAGAATCTGTTAAAAAATAGTCTTTTTAAAATTTGAAGGAGGCAATTATGCTTCACGGAGAAACTATCCAAAGTGCTTTACCACAAGATATTCCTTGGTGGATGGCAGATCACTTTGTATTTTTTGGAGTTTTATACTTAGTTATTTTTACACTTGCAGCAGGTTTAGCTTATAATTTTTATAAGTCCCTAATGCAAACTAAAGAAGATACCTCCAAACATTAATAAAAAAAGGAAAGATAAATTTATCTTTCCTTTTTTTATATTCATCATGTTTCTATCAATCTTGATTATATTTCATTCTGACTATATTCAATTCCGCTTATACTTAAAACTAATGCTGTCTAAACTTCAATTAATTTGAATATAATTTTAGTGAGAGTTTTCTAATTAAATTTTTATACTATCAAATTTTTTTTATATGATAGGTTTATATAATTAACTTATATTTATAGCCATGGTTATGACGTATAATATTATTATAACGCAGATCAAAATTTTGTTTACGGGCAGAAAAAGGGTGTTTTATACTCAGAAAAAGTATTTAATAGAGTAAAAAATGGTGTTTTATTATCATCTGTTCTTTTTAACTACTTTTTAAAATAAATAATGAAATAGGAAGTTTAATGAAAAAATCTATATTGTTCATATTTTTATTTACGTTTGTTTTGTTTAATGCTTACAACGCATTTGCAAAAAAATCAGGTACATCACAAACCGTAGGTGGTATTACTTACCATAAGTATAACGATGGTACATCTGGCACATCTCAAACTGTTGGTGGTATAACGTATCATAAGAACAGCGATGGTACATCTGGTACATCACAAACTATAGGTGGGATTACGTATCATAAGAATAGTGATGGAACATCAAGTACATCACAAGATGTAGGTGGTATCACATATCATAAAGATAATAAGGGTAAATCAAGCACATCGCAAAATATAGGTGGTACAACGTACCATAAGGGTAACGATGGTAGCGCACGTGGCACATCGCAAAATATTGGCGGTACAACATATCGTAAGTATAAAGATTAATAGTTTTTTACTTGTTCTTGTATGCATATTTGTTTCTTTACTTATAATAATATTTGCTGAATAAAATAATTACTTGTTTTTATTTGCAGTATTATTAATTTATTGAGTAAGTATATTTAAAATAATCAATATTCTAGTAAATCTTTTTTTATAAGTGTTTTCTAATAAATAAGTATGTATAGATGGTATTTATTGCTTTAAATATACTCATTGTTTCTTTAAAAGCTTAATTTATTTTGATTACTAAACGTGTCACTTACGATTAGTGTTGATAAAAACTATAAAATGATAAATGAATGTGAAAATAGTACTTGCTTACAGGTGGGAATTGTTGTATTAAACGAACTTGCTAAAATAATTGGCTGAAATAGGGAGGTGATGTAATATGCCCGGTATACAGCTCGACGATAACGACAACTTTGAGATAGCTCTTCGTCGTTTCAAAAAACAAGTAGAGAAAGCAGGAATTCTTTCTGAACTAAAAAAACGTCAACATTACGAAAAACCAAGCATCCAGCATAAGAAAAAACAAGCTGCTGCGAAAAAACGCCTACTTAAAAAAATGCGTAAAATAAAGGCAATGTAATGGGATTTTTAGAACAGATTGAAAAAGATTATTTACGTGCGTATAAAGCAAAAGAAACTGTCACAGTTTCTGTTCTTCGTCATGTGAAGACTTCTATAAAAAATCGACAAGTAGAGCTTCTTCGTCCTTTAGAGGATGAAGAAGTTCTTGCTATTTTTTTAAAAGAAGCTAAACAGCGCAAAGAATCTATTGTGCAGTATGTCGCAGCCGCTCGAGCAGATTTGCAAAAAATAGAAGAAGATGAACTTATTGTTCTGTCTTCCTATTTGCCAAAAGTACTCTCAGAGGAAGAATTTGAGAAAGTTGTTGTAGATACTATAACAAAACTTGGTGCAAAAACTGCTGCAGATATGGGCGCTGTTATGAAAGAACTCACAACTGCTTATAAAGGGCAGTTTGATGGGAAAGTAGCGAGCGATTTGGTTCGCAAAAAACTATCTTAGTCCTTAGTATTATATATTGTAATATTTATGACTCTTACTCCTTAGATGTTTACTAACAGAGCATGTTATTAGTTAGTAATTGTAATCTCTAAGGTTTGTAGTGCTTAAGACTTTTAATAACTGAAACTCTTTATTGTTATATTAAAAAGTTAATTTTTTTTATAAAATTTAGTTTAAAAGTTAGTTCAAAACTTAGTTTGAAGCTTAGTTTAAAATTTCGTTAAAAGATAAATTAAAAAAGTTTAAGTAAGGTATAGTCTGCTTCTTAGGCGTGCTACATTTTTTTGAGTATATGTATAGAAAATTTTCGAGTATTTTTTAAATGCAAGAGCATACACAAGAAGCACTAGAGTTTTCAAAGATAATAGAATATCTTTCAAAACTAGCAATATCACCGTCTGGTTCACGACGGTGTCTTTGTTTGAAACCTTTTGATACTGAAGAAGAGCTTCATTTAGCTAATAATTTATTTGAAGATGCAAGCTATTGGTTTGAAAATACACCTTTTATTTTGCATAATTTCCCAGATATCGGTTTTTTTCTTGAAGATTTAGAGAGTTCAAAATATATAGTAGATGTTGATGATGTTTTTGCCATATGGCAAGTTCTTAAAGAAATAAACAAAGTCACTGCAAGTTTCCAAAGTAGTATTTTTGATAATTCCCTCTTAAAAGAAAAAGTTGAAGCTCTAGATAATACTCATGCTACTGGTTCTGTTCAAAATATTCTTTCTGTGCTTGAGAGAACTATATCTGCAGACGGACTATTAAAAGATACAAGCAGTTTACTTTTAAACGATATTCGGCACGAAATGCGCCTTATTCACAGGCAGTGTACACAAAGTGTTAAAGAGTTTATTCAGCGTGAAAATGTAAGCACTTATGTGCAAGATGAATATTTTACGCTCATGTCCGATAGATACGTGCTTCCGTTAAAA
>CAMQUX010000090.1 GCA_947037905.1 uncultured Desulfovibrionaceae bacterium
ATCACTATCTATCCCTATAACGGTATAACCATGACCAATAAGCGCCTCTCCAAACGCAAAACCAAATTTGCCAAGACCTATTATTGCTATATCTCCTACTGCCATACAAACCTCTCTTTTTATCAAATATATACATATCAACATTAGAAATAAATGTCACTTTTATCAAAAGAATATCCATCAGCATAATTATACAAAGGTCGCTTTTATCATATATATATATGTATCAATACTAATCAAACATGCACTAATGCAAATATCTGTACCCAATGCAAATCTCTGTGCATTAATACAAATCTAATATCTAATAATGCAAAGTATATACATCAATATAAAGTATATTCCTAAATTAAACAAAACTTATCATTTTCTTTACATATTATATTTTCCCTTAAATATTTATCTGTAAAAAATAAATTTTATTTTAATATCCTAAACTGAGAGTAAGTTCTGCTTACTATACTTACTTAAAAAAAAATAGAGTTAAAAAGATTCTCTAACTAAAAGGAAGTATCTCTTCTGCTAGTTTATAATGCACAGGACGTTGCAAACTTTGTAAGAGCATAAGCAACCACACAGGACCAAGCCTACCAATAAACATAAGAAGCATGGAAATTATTTTTCCTGCCATATCAAGTCCATTTGTTAAGCCTAAGGATAAACCAACTGTAGAAAAGGCTGAAACTGTCTCAAAAATATAGGCAAAAAAATTGTTTTTTGCCTGAGCAAAGATAAAATTATTCTCAAATATTGAAAAAGAAAAAACGCCTAAAAATATCGCTAAAAAAACGAACACAGTCATTGTTACAGCCATATTAAAAGATTGTGGTTCCAAAGCAAAACGCCCAATCCTAATTTGTTCACGACCTCTTAATCTGCTAACAATAAAGCCTATCCAAGCACGAAAAGTTATGGTTTTTAGTCCACCAGAACAAGAACCAGGAGAGCCACCAATAAACATAAGTGCAAGCATAAGTAAGAGTGTTACGGAGCTTAAATTAGATAAATTCACAGTCTGAAAACCTGCTGTTCGTGCAGTGACAGATTGAAAAAATGCTATAAGAATGTCATCTTTTATATTTCCTGTTGCAGTACCTGCTATCTGTTCTGCAAAAAATATTAACGCTGCACCTATAAAAAGTAGCATGAAAGTTGTTTCTAAAACAATTTGTGTCTGCCATGAGAAGAAAAATGCTTTCTTTTTTCTTTTTCGAAGAAAAAAATCTTTTATATTTGCTCCACATTCATACAAAACAGAAAAACCCACCCCGCCTAAAATAATTAATATTGAAAACACACCAATGATTCCAATATTACCCTGCCAAGGGATTAAACTCTCAGCATAAAGAGAAAATCCCGCATTACAAAATGCAGATATTGAATGAAATAATGCAGAATATGGATGAAAACCGATAGGGTCTAAAAGATATAAAAAAACAGCACCAATAAGTTCAATACAAAAAACAGCAAGAGATATACCAAAAAGAAATTTCTTAAAAGAAAAAGCGCTACTTTGTGATAAGCTTTGTTTTATCGCCACACGGTCAAAAAAAGATACTTTACGATGGAAAAGAACCATAATAAGAGTAGTATAGGTCATTATCCCCAAACCACCAATTTGAATAAGCAAAAGAATGATTGTCTGTCCAAACAAAGAAAATTCTGTTCCAATATTAACAACAGAAAGCCCTGTCACACAAGCTGCTGATGTTGCAGTAAAAAGAGAATTTATAAAAGACACCTCAGCAGATTTATAAGGATCTAAATACAAAAAACATGCGCCCATAAATATTACAGACAAATATCCCCATACAGGAACAGCAAGGGGAGAAAATATTTTTTTTCTTAAATTTGTCCACATAATATTGCTCTTTAGTTATTTAAATAGGATATAAGCTCAGGAATAAGTTTTTCTGCATCTATCGCTGGTGCAAGATTTTCTGATACGAGAGGGAGTTTAAAAATATCAACACCCAATGATTTAAGTAAATTTTCTTCTATTTTTTGCGGATAATGCTCGCTTTGGACATCTAAAAAAACAGCTTGTAGAAAATCTTCCCGTTTCCCTTTTGGATATGCATCCATTAGCTGATTTATAAGTCTTTGTGTTTTTACCCCAACGCTTAAGCCATAAGATTCAGGATCTATACCTGTACTTGGAATAAAAACTTTTTTACACGGATTTTTTGCAATAGCTTCTGCAATTCCATAAGAAAGAAGTGAAGCTAAAGTACTGCTATAAAAACTCCCCATAGGAAAACATATGAGCTCAGCTGAAGCTATTGCGTCAATCACCTCTTGAGATGCATTTGGCAATTTGCATATTTCTCTATCTTCATTACAAAGACAAAATTTGCAAATAGAGCTTTCTATACTAGGCATGTTCTTACCTGTAAATTCATGCTGCGCAAAAAATTCTTCTCCATTTTCAAGGAGAACATGCAAATGCAAATTATCAACACAAGACGGACAAACATGCCCTTTTACTGCTAATATTTCTTCCATACTTCTAAGCACTTTATGCAAATCATATTCAAAGTCTATATACGCACCTGCCATAATTAAATTGCCTAAACTTGCATCTTTTAAAGAAAAATCTTGTGGCATATTTTTTACAAAAAGAGCTAGCCATGCAAAAAAAGTACCTATACCTTTATGATTTGTGTCTGCTATTAGCGTATCTTTTTGTTCTAAAATAGCAAAAAGCTCTTGCAATGAGGCAGAATCTCCTTGCGTACTCAGACGCTTTTCTAAAAAATCATGCATTTTTTGTTGTGATAAAGTTTCTACTGGCATAAGAGCTGTTAAACGATTGCGCAAATCTCCAATAGCAGGCATTGCAAAAGCATTTCTAAGAGCTGCACTACTTCCACCAGAATCAAAGGTTGTTATAATATGCGTACTATTTTCCGTATATTTCATAAGCTCTTGGCTAGATGCACGAAAAGCAGTTCCTCCACTAAAAAAGACAATACGTGCTCCTTTAGCTGCAACCGCTTGAGTTGGACAGATAGTAAGTTTTTTTTCGATAACAACCACCCTATTATACTTTTTATTTTATCTATTAGAATATTTTTGTAAATTATTAGTTATAAACGGCTACATCTACTAAATTATTTTATTATATGAAAATATGCATTTATTTTTATACAAGCTAATGGGAAAAACTTTGAAAAATAAATATTTATTTTCAAAGCTTTAGAATATGCTATTAATATCATTTTTCCAAAAAAATTACAAATAAACATTTTCCTTTACATCTAAACTGTTGAGTATTTAGCTTTAATAAAAAAATCTTTTATCTACTCCATAAAACAACTATTCCTATTCTTATTCCTAGTCTTAGTCCTATTCTTATTCCTATTCTTATTCCTATTCTTATTCCTATTCTTATTCCTATTCTTAGTCTTAGTCCTAGTCTTAGTCTTAAAAATTCCCTAGCCGAAAAACTTGAGTTCTCTTAGAAATAAATTAGGTACAAAATGAGCGTAAGTTGTTTTTCGGGCAAAGGCAGATAAGCAATTATAACGGATAAAAAAATGAATAGTAGCTTTTCGAAGGTTGCCTTCTTTGGCAACTTTTTCGATAAAGCTAAGTGGAAAATCTAAAATGTACTACGGATAAAAAAGGGGTTAGGAGGGAGAGTCTGAGAGGGAACTTAGGGGCGAAGCCCATTAGTCCCCTCTCAGAAAAAATGGTTCTAGCTATTAATATAAAAGCACAATTTTATAATGTATAATTTAGATAAGGTATAAAGAAATCTTATTACTACTCTTACTCTTACTCTTATTCTTATTCTTATTCTTAGCCTTAGCCTTAGCCTTAATTTTCACTATATATTATAAAAATAGTTACTACCTTAACTTTCTTAGGCTTGAACATTTCAAATTTACTTACTGCTTAGAATGGTCACTTGAATAACTTCAAAAAAGCACTAAAATATCCGTATTTATATCTTCTCACGACATAAAAACATAAGCTAATAAAATAAGAATTAAAGGTACTTGCCAAATATATTTTTAGACTTACAATAAATGAATACAAGTAAGTAAGTAAGTAAGTAAGTAAGTAAGTAAGAGGATAGTCTTATGGAAAACAAACAAGAAATAGAACTTTATCTGGGTGAATGCACAGGATGCGGAGCTTGTATTGAGCTTAGTCCCATTTTTTTTGCTTGGGATGAATATAATGAACGCCCCATTCTTTTGCAAACTATTGCAACACAAGAAGATCTTGAAATAACTATTAACTTCTGCCCTGGCGACTGTATAGCTCTTGGAAAGAGTAAATAAATATACGCAGATACCAACTTGCAAGCAAAATACATACTGAATACACATGAAAAAATATAAAAACTAAGAAATTTCACTGTAGAATAAAACACACTAAAGATTATAAGAATTTGATTTCATTTACTTTATGCAAAAACACTATACATATATATAAAATTATTCCTTATGTGCAAAATTATTCCTTATGGTATTTTTTATAAGCGGATAATGTTCTTATATACAAAATTCTAGTTTTTGCTTGATGTACTTCTATGCGTTTTTATGTGTTTTTATGCATTTTTACATGCAAAATTTCGTTTTTATAAGCTATTTTGTGCATTTCTACACAATAAATGTACTATTATTGAAAATATGATAAAAAAATAAAATGTGCAAGAGATAAAATATAATAAGCCACCAAAATAATACACTTTATAATAAAAGTGCAAAAATGCACAATCTAATATTTGCACTTTTTTACAAGATACTGCACTTATGTGCAATATTCACAGAATAAAAAGACTCTTTTTATATGTAAAATTACTGTAACTATCTATTTATATTACTATTAAAATATATGGCATGCTCCCTGCTAATAGAGAGATATCCTTCTCTTGGTAACATTCTTTAAAGCGTTCTTGTGCAAAATAAAACAAAGCGTTTAAAAAAGTATTTTTGGGGAATCACAAATTAACGTTTATTGGAAAAATACAATTAAGTACAATAAACAATAATAAAAGGACGAACTAACCTCTCGTCCTTTTATTATATCTAAGTCTCAAAATATTCTTACTTAGGACCCTTTTAAATAGATAAGATACTCCCAGTCAGTACACTCTTCATAAATTAATCACTCCATCGTTCTATGCTTAGAACTCAATACTTAAATAAATTAATTTATCACTTGCTTATAAGATTTCAATTCATCAGCCACAATCCTTCCGTTTCTCTTTATATTTTGCTTCGATATTGCAGCTCTATTCTATTAAAACTTATAAAAAAATCTGCTCTTTTAGTCTCTAGCTCTTTAATTGCTACTTCCCCTCGCCTTATTTATGCAAAATTTATATTCTCATTTCTATTATGCTGTTAGGTGCGAACGATAAATACCCTCTTATACTCAAAGTATTTAACACCCTAATTTATAGAAATTTATTTCAAATTATAAGGAGACTGTTTTAGAATATCCCAAAAAATAATTTCTTAAACAGATAAAAAGTGCAAATATTTTAAAAAAAGCTTGCACATTTGCACAAATGTGCAATACACTACAAATAATAAAAAAAATATTTTCATAGATAAACTAAAGCAACTATGTGTTTTTATAGCTATTTTTATTTTAAATAAGAGTATCTTTTAAATAGCTGTTTTTGTGCAAAAAGGCTTCACTGACTTCTTTGTATAAAATAAAATGTTTTAAATGTATTTTTAGAAAACTCTTCAGTATATGTTAGTGAAAATTGCTTTCCAATATTGCCGCAATAATAAAATAGACTAAAGTCTCCTTTATTATATCTAACTTTTAGGAAAAAAAATGGGAAAAAATGCAAAAAGTGCCTTAATTATAG
>CAMQUX010000091.1 GCA_947037905.1 uncultured Desulfovibrionaceae bacterium
ATCTACATTATCGAGCTCATTTTTCTCTTTATTTTCTAAAGCATCTTCAACCGCGCTCGTTATTAGCTCCACCGCAAGCACTTTTTTTGCTTTTTTCGCAAGCACTAAGCTTATACCACCTGAGCCTGCGTATAAATCCACAACTTCCTCACTACCTGTTAATTCTGCAAATTCAAGGATTTGTCCGTATAAAATCTCTGCGCCTCGACTGTTTGGCTGAAAGAAAGAATCTGCTGAAAGTGCGTATCTAAAAACATCCTCGCCAACAACAAGTGTTTCTTCTATTTTTTCTTTACCATACACAGCTACAGTTTGTTCTGAGAATGCAAGTAGTTTCTTACTTTTTCGTACACCATGCACAAAGCTTATGACGTTGCGAAATTTCTTTTGCAGTGCGTTTGCAATGCCTGCTATAATATCTGCTTCGTGGGAGGTACAGTCTGATGTAATAATCTGCACCATGATTTTTCCTTTCTCCTCATTATTTTGCCCTCGTAAGGTCTGACGAACAACAAGATGACGGAAAAGCCCGAGCTCTATTACAGAATTATACGATGCACATTTGCTCTCTTTGCAAAGTTCTTGCAGAGCATTTACAACCTCACTTACTTCTTTTGACACAAGCAAGCAGTCTTTAATATCTATAACACTATGACTTTCTGAACGGCGAAGCCCTAAAATTAGATCTTTTCCACGCCCTTCAAATGCGTATTCCATTTTATTACGATAACGCCACAAAAATGCTGTTTCTGTTAACGGGAGTATATTTTCAGCATTAAGTGATAAGCCTGCAATGTACTGAAAAGCCTCTATAAGCTGTTCTTGTTTTGCTTGTTTTTGATACTCATAATTTATATGCTGATACGAACACCCGCCACATATTGAAAAATGCGGGCATTTTGCTTTTTGCTCGTAGGGAGAACGCTTTAAAGTGCGTAAAATTCGTGCCTCGAAAAAGCGTTTCTCAACCTTTGTTATATGCACAAGCACTTTTTGCAAAGGCACTGCTCTGTCTATAAATATAACTTTTCCATCTACCTTAGCAACACCCTTACCGCCAAAAGCTAGAGATTGCACATCGCAAAGTACCTGCGAGCCAACCTTCCACAATTCTTCAACATTTTTTGTACTCGGACGAGCTGATAATTTTTTTCTCGCTTTCATTACTGTCATATGCTCAAACCTACTTTATTGCTTCTATTACTTAATTCTTTATTGCTTATATTATCTGCTGAGTTCTCATCTTTAATTATTATATCATTACTTGATGATATTGCTTATTTATATCATTTACTTAATGATACTGTTTATTTGTGCTATTTATTAAATGATATTGCTTACTTGTACCATCAACTTAATGATATTGCTTATTTATATCACGTATACTCTTAGAACAATAACAAATAAAAAGTCTCCTGCAGAACAGAAGACTTGAAATTTTTTCTCTATACAAGCGTTTAAATAAACGTATTGCTTTTTGCAAACTAAAACGTACGATTTAGTGTTTATCTTCTGCCATTGTACGACGAATATTACGAATAGCCATGCCCATCATCCATGCGAAATAGATGAAGATTAAACCAACACCAAAAGCACCTGCTCGTGTACTATCTAACATACTTTGTATTAATTCTGGTATAAACATAAACACCTCCACTTGATTTATTTCTTTTACCGCAAAGAATATCTTGTGTCAAGTGGTGAGGGAAAATCTTCATGGACTCTTTATGTATATTTTATAAATTATTTGTGTATATTTTAACTCGATACTGCTATTAACAAGTTTTTTTTAATAGTGTCTTTATACTATATTATCTCAATGCTATATTATCTCAATGCTATGTTAACTCAATGCTATATTATCTCAATGCTATATTAACTCGAGACCATTTTTTATTAATAATATTTACTTTTAAGAACTTGTACTATTTTTCGCAGTATTTTAAGACTCATATTTTCACGTAAAATATTGAACTCACTCTAAAGAAATATGCATATTTTACTTTTTCTTTGCTCTGTACTACTATACATAACAAGTTACTACTATTTTCAATCATAACATTATCACTTTTTAATTTCTTAATTTCTTACTTCTTAATTTCTCATAATGGAGCGAAATATGCAAAATATCGTACTTTTAGATAACGTGACCATGGGCGATGATGTATCTTTTGATATGTTCAAAGAATTTGGCGAGCTTACCATGTACCCTCGCAGCGCAAAAGAAGAAATTTTTGAGCGCGCAAAAAATGCAAGCATAATACTCACAAACAAAGTACCGCTCTCAAAAGATACGCTAGAAAAACTCCCTAAACTCAAATACATAGGCGTATTAGCCACAGGTTACGATATTATAGATTTAAATGCATGTAAGGACTTAGGAATTACAGTCTGTAATGTTCCAGCATACTCAACCCATGCTGTGGCGCAGCATGTTTTTGCGCTTATTTTAGAGCTCTGCTCTGCTGTAGCAATTCATAATACTGCAGTGCAAAATGAAGAATGGAGCAGCTCTAAAGATTTCTGTTTCTGGAAAAAACCACTTGTTGAACTCCGTAATAAAAAAATGGGAATACTCGGGTTTGGCGAAACAGGACAAGCAGTGGGAGAAATTGCCCATGCCTTTGGTATGCAAGTATTAGCATATGCTCCTCGTGCTAAAAAAATACCCGCCTATGCTACAGATTATCATAATAGCAACTCTCATAATACCTATTCTGGCAATGCACATTCTGACTCTGACAATGCAAGCTCTGACTCTGACAATATAACTTCTAATTCTGACACTATGGGTTCTGAAAATACAAACGCTCATAAGCCCTTTTCTTTTGTGGATTTAGAAACGCTTTTTAAAGAAGCAGATGTGCTATCACTGCACGCACCTCTTAATGCAGATACAAAAGAAATCATAAACACACATAATTTAGAAAAAATGAAAAACACCGCCATACTCATAAATACTGCTCGCGGTGGGCTTATTAATGAAGCTGATTTAGTTAAAGCGCTCGATGAAAAGCAAATTGCAGCAGTCGCACTTGATGTTTTAGCAAAAGAGCCTCCAGCAAAAAACCACCCTCTTTTGCACAGAGAAAACTGTATTATAACTCCTCATATTGCATGGGCAAGTATTGAAGCTCGCACTCGACTACTAACAGTCGCAGCAGAAAATATTGCAAAATTTCTACAAGAAAACCCTCAAAATAAACTCGCATAAAATGTTTATACTATATTTAAGGCACATGAGCTTAAATCTATTTTATGTGCTCTATTAAAATAAACATATGCAAAAGCGATAAGCGATCTTTATAAAGATGCAAGCTATGAAAATTGCGAATTTGAGTGTAAATATAAATCCAACAGACGCTCTGAAAAAAACATATAGACTCTGAAAACATAAAAGCTCTTAGATATAAAACCCTTAAATATAAAATTATAGAATGCATAAAAACACTTTTCTTTTTTCTATAAATGATTACAATCTGAAAAGTTTTACACGAGAAAGAAATTCCAAAGGAGAATTATTTTGTCCATTCTTGCAGCAAGCACCTCCCTTAGTCGCTACCGTATTTTAACTGATGTTCTTACAGAGCATCTACAAGCTGTGCCTGAGGCGCTACTTAAAAATCGTATGCTCGATATTGACGCAACCGCCGAGATTCGCTCTTTCGGTTGGACTAATATTGACGATATGCTTGATACTGAATGGCAAACTTCTCCTCCTGAAAAAGCGCATCTTTTCACTTTTGCGCTCCGTCTTGATACAAGACGCATACCACCTTCAGTTATTAAAAAACACTTTGCCATGGCAGAAAAAGAAGCCTTGCAACGTGCAAAAGCAGAAGGGAAAAATTTCATCTCACGTGAAAGAAAAAAAGAATTAAAAGAGCAAGTTATTCTAAAACTTCGCACAAGAAGCCTTCCTGTTCCTGCTGTTTTTGATGTTCTTTGGGATACTCGCAGTCAAATAGTTTACCTTGAAAGCACAAATGCAAAAGTTAAAGAAATGTTTGAAAGTCTTTTCCAAGCGTCCTTTAGCTTGCAACTCGAACCTCTAACACCTTTCTATCTTGGGCAAAAAATGCTCGGCGAAGAAAATACAAAAGCACTAGAAAGCCTTGACTATACTCATTTTGCTTAAATATTTACACACTAATGCTAAACTCTAGAAAAATATTTTAAGCGGTTAGCAAAATATTATAATGAGCAAGTAAATAAAAAGCGGAGACTCGCTAAAATAGTTATTCTAAAAGCTATTTTAAAAGCTCTTGCAAAACATGAGAATAGGCTCAAGCTATCGTAAAATATGAAAATAGTCTTAAAGACTATCATTTAAAATATAATTTTATAAAATAAAAAAGAGATATTATGTTACAAACTACCCCAGAAAGCACATTACTCGGACAAGATTTTCTTACTTGGCTTTGGTTTCGTGTAGATAAAAAGAATTCTAACTTTGCTCTTAACGATGGAAAAAATTTCACAGTCGCAATAGAACAGCGTATATCTGTTCTTGGTGGTGGAACTCATGGGCAAGAAAGTGCGTCTGTAAATAGTCCAAAGGGAGAACTTACAGAAGCAAAAACGGGGCTAATTACTGGAAAGAAAGTACAAAAAGCACAATTTCGGTTCACGCTCGATTCTGATGAATGGCTTGTAAATATTAAAGCTGATGATTTTACCTTAAATGGTATAAAAACTCCAAAAATTGAGCAAAAAAGTGATCCACAAGATGAGCCAGACGCAACACTTTTAGAAAAATATAGCCTTCTTGAACAAATTTATACTCTGTTTGATGCGGTATATAATACTTTTCTTACCATACGCACCACAAAAAAATGGGACGCAGAAGTAGAAGAAATTCGTGCTTGGTTACAAGAAAAATAAATATATTTTTGTTTAATAGATGCGATAATTTTGTATGTTGGCAATCTACATGTAAGTTATCTGTATATTAACTGTCTTGTATCAGTTATCTATGTATCATATTTCTACTGTGATAAATTTGTGCGCTGATAATCTATACTTTAATTATCTACACATTATTTGTCTGTGTGTTATTGTCTGTGTGTTATTATCTGTTCGTTATTTCTGTACGTCAATAGTCTGCACATTAATTATCTACATCTTACTATCTATACTTTTAGTTAACCTATGTGGTAAAATTCTATTTATTACTATTTTATAAATAACTATTTAAAAATAAAAATTAGTTATAAAACTATATACTTACATAAAATTATTATTTATTATTATGAAAAGACGCACTTACAAAGCCTTAAAAAAACTCCCCTTATTTTTTGTCTATATTCTCTCATTTTTTTTGAGCTACACGGGTATAAGTTTTGCAAAAAATCCGCCTGCACGTACTATTGGCACTGATGTATCTGTGCATATTGTTGATGGCGATACATTTACAATAAAAGAAAAAGGAAAAGTTGAAAGATACCGGCTAATTGGTATTGATGCTCCTGAAAAAGGACAAGAATTTTCCGAAAAGTCTACCCAGTTTCTTAAAAAATTATTAAGTTCTGGTGAAATACAACTTGAATTTGATAAAAAAACAAAAGACCGCTATCACCGGTTTCTTGTCTATGTATGGGTAAATGATACATTAGTTAATGAAGAAATTGTTGCTGAGGGGCTCGCTGTTGCAAAAGCCTATCGTCCTAATTTAAAACATCAATCTCGTCTCAAAAATGCCCAAAATTATGCAAAAAAAAATAAAACAGGCTTTTGGCTGCAAGGTGGCTTAAAAGTATATCCGAGAGAATTCAAAAAGAATAATCCTAAAA
>CAMQUX010000092.1 GCA_947037905.1 uncultured Desulfovibrionaceae bacterium
CGCCTATGGTGTGTAATACTAGATACAAATTATAAAATAATAGACTTCCTAGCTATTTTTTACTATTAATAGATATCTGAGCTAGTATTTATTAGTAGATATCCTATCTATCTTTTATTCTTAATAGATATTCTATCTGTCTTTTATTATTAGTAGATATTCTATCTATCATTACTATTTTTTATTCTTATTTTCATATTTACTTATAAAGGAGACTCCTATGGAAAATACAATGTATCAATGTCAAATAAGCAACTGTGGGTATATTTACAATCCACTAAAAGGCGATAAAAAAGGGAAAGTTCCTGCTGAAACACAATTTGAAGAGCTTCCTGAAGACTGGAAATGCCCAATTTGTGGTGCTACTAAAAAAGCTTTTGCTAAACTTGGCTAAACTAGCTAATTACATGAACTAATTAGCATATTATACAAACTAAATATTAGCTAATACTAAAAAAATTATTTGTATATAGTTTGTAAAATTAATGGATTTGTAGCATTTGCAAGATTTGCAAAACATATAATATCTAAAAATATGCTAAAAAAGAGCTAACTATAAATTTATAGTTAGCTCTTTTTTATGCTATGCTCGTGTTATACAAAGAATTCATTTTCAACTAATCATAATTCTTTATAAGTATCTATTACAAATACGTAATTATTAAATATTTTGCTATTTTACCTAAACACTCAAGCTTGAATAGTTAACTGTTTTACGTAGTTGTGTTTATTATTTATTAGATTTTTCATCTTGCTCAACTATTACTCGGCATTTTAAACCTGTCATTTCAATATCATCTAACCACATGGTATAAACCATAAAATTTGAAGAACTTATCATTGATAAATTTTGAAGATTTTCAATCACATAAATAGTATTTTTTTCACATAAACGATCTGCTTGCTCATGCTCACAGTGCTGTCTTATACCTGCACAGTCAATACCTATGAATCTAATTTTCTTATGGATTAATTCATTTATCAAATCATGGGAAAGTTGAGGATGGTTAGTAAAATATTTTTTATCCCCATAACTATATTTTTCCATCTGCCCTGTGCGAAATAATACAAAAGAATCAGCCGTAATAAGCTTTAAATCTATATCTTCTAAGGAAATTTCTGCAATGCCTCTCACATCAAAACACACACCAGAAGATTTAAAATATTCGAGCGGAATACTCGTTTTATTATGGGTATCAAGATGCGTTCCTATATGCCCCAGTGCAATATGAGAATTATCTTGAGACTTTGCCCAGTCTATTAATTCGCTATTTTGAGCAACTGAAAAAGTAAGGTCGATTAACATAAATTTTATCCTTAATCTAAAACTTATTTATTAATTTCAATTTAAAAATATAAAAAAACAAGTACTTACAAATATTTTATACTTTTACAAAGTTAAATTTATGCAATGCGCCTGCACCCAATGCCCTCAATAATACTTTTTCCTGTGGATTTTGCACTGAGCTTTATTTGTAGCGGTATACGCTCTTTTAACTGCGCTACGTGTGAAATTATACCTATGAGCTTGCCGTCTTTTTGAACACTTGAAAGAGCTTGTAGCGCTAGTTCGAGTGTGTCCTCATCAAGAGTTCCAAAACCTTCGTCTAAAAATAATGAGTCCGCTTGAATATTTTTACTGCTCATTTGCGATAGACCTAAAGCGAGCGCTAAGCTTACCTGAAAACTCTCGCCACCTGAAAGATTATCGATTGAGCGCACAGTGCCTGCTAGATAATTATCCTGAATTGCCAAAAGAAGCGGTTCTTTTTGATTTCGCTGTCTTATGAGCAAATATCTATCAGAAATCTTTGCAAGCGCCCTGTTTGCATGCTCTATCATTATATCAAATGTTATGCCCTGTGCAAAATTTCTAAATTTCTTTCCGTCCTCTGAACCTATGAGGTCGTGTAGGTTCTTCCAATCTGCAAGTTTCTTTTTTTGCAGCTCTTGTTCTTGCACTTTTTCCTGCTGTTGTTCTTGAATTTTTTTATCGTGCGCTAAGCGTTCATCTAGTTTCCCTAGCTCTGTTGTATATTCTTCTAAATATTTTTTTGCTTCTGTTAGTTGCTCTTGCAAACTCTCTTTTGTCTCTTGCGGTTTATTTTCTTTTTGCTCGATCAGATATTTTTCAAGTTCTCTTATTGTATTTTCTATGAGCAGTTTTGCATCTTCTAAGGATTTCTTTTCTTCCTCTATCTGCTTCTCTTTTTCTTCTGATAACTTATTCACACGGCAAATTTCTTCTGTTTCGAAACCTGCTTTTAGGAGCGCATCTTTTAAATATTGTGTTTTATTTTCGGTATTGAGATTTAAAAACCCTTGCCGTTTTAAGCTTGATTCTTCTTTTGTTTTTTCAGCTACTAAGATTATTTGTAAATCTATGAGCCTTTTCTCTTGCTCTGCTTTTTCTTTTTGAAAACAATCCCACGCACTTTTTATGCGCTCTTCTTCTTGCTCTATTGTATTTCCGTTCAAAAGAATTTTTTGCTCAACTTGTAATTTTGCAATCTCATTTTCAATTACTACAAACTCTACTCTGAGTCTTTCCCCTTCTATTTTTGCAGTGCGTAATTTTTCTCGCTTTCCTTGCAAAGATGCGTGCGCTAACTCACTTTGACTGCTCTTTTTCTGCAATTTTTTACAGTTTTGTAAAAGATTTTCCTGCGCTGTTTTTGCACTTAAAAGATGCGTTTTATCTTGCTCTAAGTATTTTTTATTAAATATTTTTTCATATATTTCTTGATAGTTTTTATCAGATAGCTCGTGAGATTTTACATCAAAAGCATTTATATCTTCTATAATATCTATAGTATTTATATTTTCTATACCACTTACATTATCTATATCATTTAAAATAGTAACAATTTCTCGCTCTATTGCAATTTGCGCGCTCTTGCTTGTTAAGAGTTCTTTTTCTGCTTCTTTCTTCTCATGCAAGAGTTTTTCTATATCTATATTTAAGCTTAGACGCTCTCTATTTTCGTCTCTATTTTCATGAGCATGTTCTTTGAATGGATGTGCGGTGCTACCACATAATGGGCATGCTTCGCCCTTTTGCAGATTTTCTTTTTTCTCTACAAAAAAATTATCATCCACCTTAGTTTGTATATTTAAAACTATTTTTTCATGCCTTGCACATTCTGCTGTAATTTTTTCATGCTCTTCTATTCTTTCAAAAAAAGCATACTCTTTCTCGAGGCATTTCTTCTCTTTCTCTAATTTTTCTACAAGCGCAAGCATATCTAAAACAGCATACTTTTCGCATAAAGACTGCACTATCTCTTTTGTTTCTTCTACCTGTTCGCTTAACTGTGTATACGAATCTTTCTCTTGTTCGCTCGCTGCTTTTATAGTTGAGCTTTCTCTATTTTCTAAATTTATAAGATGTGAATTGTTACTTTGCAAATCTACTTTTTGCGAATCTGCATTATTTGCATTATTACTTTGCAAAGTTGTATTTTCTGCATCTTTCTCTTCTAAAGCTAAATCCTGTATATTTACATCTTGCAAAGTCGTGCTTGTTTGTTTTACTAGCTCATTAAATTCGTTATTGAGCACCTGATATGCTGTTATTCTCTGCTTTAATTCTGTTTCTTTTTCTGTTTTTATTTTTAGTTTATCTTCTAATGATTTATCTATAATTTTTGCACTGCTCATGCGTGCTATTGCTTGCTCGTGTTCTTTTTCTTTTTCAGGATTTAAACGCAGATTTTCTGTTACTTTATTTTGTATTTCTGCTTCTTTTTCTCGGTTTTTTTCTATATTTTGTTCTAAAATTACCAGTTCTTCTTGAATGGTTTTTAGCTCACTTTTCCAGCTAAAATATTCTCTGTATTCGGTTAGTATCTCTGTGCTTTTTTTCGATTTTTCTAAACTCTGCCAGAGCTCTGTTTGCTCAGTATACCGTATATTATTTCTTTTTAACTCTTCTCTTTTTTCTATTAAAGCTTGCTCTTTTGTTTGATATTCTACTAAAAAGTGAAAGATTTTCTCTTTCTCTGCTAGCTCTTTCTCTTGCGCTAATTTTTTAGCTTGTATATTTTTTTGCGTTTCTAAAACGAGCTCTTTTTCTTCTTTTGTTAAAAGATGCAGAGCGTTTATTATCTCTTCTATTTCTTTTAAACGTGCCTCTTCTTCCCTTTTTTTAATGTGCACTTTTTTAGAAATATCTGTGTAAATATCGCAACCTGTTATTTGCTCGAGCAGTGCAGAGCGCTCTTCGGCGCTTGATTTTAGAAAGCTTGCGAACTCTCCTTGTGCAAGTAATATGGAGCGTTTAAAGCGTCCAAAATCCATACCTGTATATTTTTCTATGAGCGTTTTTGTTTCTGTTATTTTTTCACTGAGTATTTTTTCTGTTTGCGCATCTACTAAAATATGCTCAGCACCTTGCAGTTTTCCATCTATTTGATTTTTTGCTTTTCGCTGACTCCATTTTGCTATATACGTGCCTGTTTTAGTTTCAAAAACAAGCTCTGAAAAACACTCTGCTGTATGCTGCGACATAACATCGTTTGTTGCACCAGTTATTTTTTTGCGGGGCGTTTCGCCGTAAAGAGCTAAGCATATGGCATCAAAAATACTCGTTTTACCAGCACCTGTGCTACCAGTAATAAGAAATATCCCCTCATTCTCATAGGCTTTTTCGCTAAAATCTATCTCCCATTCACCGTAAAGGGAATTGAGATTTTTAAACCGCAATGTTTTAATCTTCATATAAAAAACTCGCTACTTTCATTGTAAAATTCGTCATATTTATCGTAAATATGCTTTTCTGCTTTTAGTATTTTTTTTTTAGTATTTTTTACTTTTCTATAGTGAGAAGTGCCTATTAAAATTCTTCTGGCACTCGTGGTCTGACACTATTCTCTTAACTCTAGTCTTTTAGCTCTATTTTTTAGCTTTCTAGCAGACTTTTCCGCTTATTCTCACTCTTCTCGCCTTCAATTTTGCTATTCTTCGAGCATTTTTTGCTCGTCTGCATGCACTTCTTGAACTACTTCTCTGTAGAGCGCAAATAGTGGCTGTTTTTGCTCTTCTGGAATATCTTTTTCAAACAACAGGCGTGTAAAAACTTCCTCTTCTGTTATATCTTCTAGCTGTTCTTGAGTGTTTATATTTTGCGTAAGCTCTGCTATAACTTGCTTATTTTGCACACGTATTATCTGCATATTACTCTCTTGTATGCACGTTTCGATTTCAGATAATAAATCTGCTCGTAACTCTTTCCCTGTGTAGATTATCTCGAGCCATGCGGTTGATTTCTGCTCCACCAGCTCTTGTAATTTTTTCTCAATACTTGCCATATCGCCAGATATACTCACAAGTTTTTGAAATATGGGAATCTCTTTTACTGTTATTTCTTGTGAAAATATCCCATTTTGTGAAATATTTTCATTTTGCATTTTTTCTCCGCCGTGTGAAATATCTTCATTTTGTAAATTTGTCCCATTATGTACACTATCTTGTGTACCTTGCCTTGTCCCATTGTCTCGAATTAGCACGCTATTTGAGCTATCCCACTTATACTCTATAAGCACGCAGGATTTTTTTTGCTCTGCCTCGCTAAAGCTCATGGCGAGCGGAGTGCCACTATAGCGGATATGCTCTTTGCTGTTTGGTCTTTGCGCTTTGTGCAGATGCCCAAGCGCTATGTAGGAAAATTCGGTCGAGAATATATCGGTCGGGAGCGATAAGAGTGAGCCGACGTATAAATCTCGCACGCCCTCATCGTCCTCTTTTTTACCACCTGTTATGAACAGATGCCCTGTTGTTATT
>CAMQUX010000093.1 GCA_947037905.1 uncultured Desulfovibrionaceae bacterium
AGAGTAGAGTAGAGTAGAGTAGAGTAGAGTAGAGTAGAGTAGAGTAGAGTAGAGTAGAGTTAAATTTTAAATATATTTAGTTTGGTTTTTCGTAAAAAAAGCTGGCGCATTTACAATATTCTTTAGCAACTGTTAGCGGAGGGCTTTTGAGTATATGGATTTTTAGTAGAGTTGTTCAAAAAATATCAGAATATTTTTTAGATTTTTAAGGACAAAAAAATATTAAAAAAACTTTAAAATATACGATAGGTGCGAGTGCCTGCGAAAGTGCGAAGAAAAAGTTCTTTAAAAAGGAGAAAGTGCTTTAGAAATGCTTGCTCCTAAGAGAAGTATTTGTTATGGTGTGAAACTATTTTATTTTAGATTGGAACGGAGAGAAGTAATGGCAAAAAAACCAACAATAAGTCCTGAAGAAATGCGTCAAGAGGCATTAAAAACAGCACTACAAGCAATTGAGCGCAAATGCGGTAAAGGTGCAGTTATGCGTCTTGATGGCGATGCGCACGCAAAAATCCCTGTAATTCCTTCTGGATCTATTGGGCTTGATTTAGCTCTTGGTGTTGGTGGTATTCCAAAAGGACGTGTGACAGAAATTTACGGTCCAGAATCCTCCGGTAAAACAACTCTAGCGCTCCATATAATTGCAGAAGCACAAAAAAAAGGCGGCACCGCTGCTTTTATTGATGCAGAACATGCGCTTGATCCTTCTTATGCAAAAAGACTCGGTGTAAAAACTGATGAGCTTCTTATATCTCAGCCAGATTATGGCGAACAGGCGTTAGAAATTGCAGATTTACTTGTACGCTCTAATGCAGTTGATATAGTTGTTATTGACTCCGTAGCAGCACTTATTCCGCAAGCAGAACTTGATGGAAACATGGGCGAGACTCAAGTTGGTGGTCAAGCACGACTTATGTCGCATGCTCTTAGAAAATTAACAGGAACTATTCATAAATCAAAAACAGTAGTTATCTTCATCAACCAAATACGTATGAAAATTGGTGTTATGGGTTACGGTAGCCCAGAAACAACATCAGGCGGAAACGCGCTTAAATTCTATTCATCTATTCGTATTGATGTAAGACGCATACAGACTCTTAAAGATAAAGAAGAAGCTATTGGGTCAAAAACAAGACTCAAAGTTGTTAAAAATAAAGTAGCACCACCTTTTCGTGAAGCGATTGTAGATATTATTTACGGAACAGGTATTTCCCGCACTGGCGAGTTACTTGATTTGGGCGTTGAGAATAATGTTGTTCAGCAAAGTGGCGCATGGTACGCTTTTGGTAAAGAGCGCTTAGGGCAAGGTAAGGAAAATGTACGCGAGTTTCTAACAGCTAATCCTGAAATTGCACTACAAATAGAAACAAAACTTTTAGCACATTTAGGTGTTAATGAAAATGCAGACCTTACAGATGATTTAGCTACTCCTATAGCCTTAGATGATGATCTTGAAGATGGTTTTGGAGATGCTTTTGACGAAAAGGATGAAGAATAGCTTTTGCACTTTCTCTTAAATTAGGAGAGTAGTGTGAGAGTTCTTTGTGTTTGTTCGTGATTAGGTATGTTTAAATGTGCTTTGTTTGCTTACTATATCTTTATTTGCTTTTAGATGTGATGTGATTAAAATATAATATAACTAGACTGTGTTCTAGTTTGGCTTTGTGGGTATCTTAGTTATTTAAGCTACCTACAAAGCATTCATATAATTGTTTAGAGAGAAAAAATAAATCCTATGCTTACAAGTACTGCTATACGAGAACTATTTCTTGCTTATTTTGAAAAGCACTTGCACACAAATGTGGCAAGCTCTTCGCTTATACCTCAAAATGATCCGTCGCTTTTGTTCGTTAACTCTGGCATGGTACAGTTTAAGAAGATATTTCTTGGACAGGAAAGAAGAGAATACACAAGAGCGTGTTCTGTGCAGAAATGTTTACGTGTTGGTGGGAAGCATAATGATCTCGAAAATATCGGAAAAACAGCAAGGCATCATACTTTTTTTGAGATGCTCGGCAATTTTTCTTTTGGTGATTATTTTAAAGAAGACGCTATTCGTTTTGCTTGGAATTTTATCAAAGACGAGCTCAAGCTTCCTTTAGAAAAACTCTATATTACCGTTTATAAAGACGATGATGAGGCGTTAAAACTTTGGGAAGAAATATCTGGCTTTTCATCAGATAGAATTTTTAAACTGGGCGAGAAAGATAACTTTTGGTCCATGGGCGATACTGGTCCATGCGGTCCATCATCTGAGATATTTATCGATCAGGGCGAGGATATGTCTTGCGGTGAAAATTGTGGCATTGGCTCTTGCGACTGTGACCGCTATTTAGAAATTTGGAATCTTGTTTTTATGCAATATAATCAAGATGAAGACGGTGTGCGCACAAAGCTTCCACACCCATCAATTGACACAGGCATGGGGCTTGAGCGTATTAGTGCGGTTTGTCAAAATGTGCGCTCGAATTTCGAGAGCGATATATTTCAAACGCTCATTCAGTTTATAGCAAAAAAAGCAAACGTAACATATAATACAAGTAAAAATATAGACGTTGCTCTGCAAGTAATAGCAGATCATAGTCGCTCTATAGCGTTTTTAATAGCCGATCAAGTTATGCCAAGTAACGAGGGCAGAGGCTATATTTTACGCAGACTTATTCGCCGAGCTTTCCGCTTTGGACGAGTAATAGGTTTAGAGAAACCGTTTCTTTTTGAGATAGTACAAGAAGTTATTCGTGATATGGGCGGTTTTTATACCGAACTTGCGGAAAATAAAGATTTTCTTGCACGTGTAGTACTTGGCGAAGAAGAGCGTTTTAGTAAAACACTCGGTAAAGGTCTTGAGTTATTATCCGAAGAAATTAAACAGCTAGAGAAAAAGAACGAAACCGTGCTAACGGGCGAAGTTAGCTTTAAACTCTACGATACATATGGATTTCCATTTGACATAGTAACAGACGTGCTTGAGGGTCATAATATGACCGCAGATGAAGAGCAGTTTAAGGCTCTTATGCTCGAGCAAAAAGAGCGTGCGAAAAAAGCATGGAAAGGCTCAGGCGAAAAAGACTTAGCAAGTTTCTTTCAAGTTCCATTAGAACAAGATATGCAGTCTGTTTTTACAGGTTACGAAACCTTAACAGATGCTTCAAAAATAATATATTTGTTAAACGAGTCAGGAAAACCAGTAGAGACGCTAGCTTGTGGAGAAGAAGGTTTTCTTTTAACAGAGAAAACTCCTTTTTACGGCGAATCAGGCGGACAATGTGGTGATATTGGTCATATTAGGTCGAAAATTGGGCATGCTCAGGTTCTTGAGAGCTTGAAAGCCTCGACAAACTTAACAGTACATAAAATTTCTGTTGATAGAGGGAGTTTTGCTTTAGACGAGCAGATAGAACTTTTTGTCAACGAAAATGATCGCCTAGCAATAGCTAGGAATCATACTTCTACGCATTTATTGCACGCGGCACTTCGAACCGTGTTAGGGGAGCATGTAAAGCAATCAGGTTCATTAGTTGGATCAGATAGATTACGTTTTGACTTTACCCATGATGCACAAATGACGAAAGAAGAAATTGAACAAGTAGAACAGTGGGTGAATACGATTATTTTAGCAAATATACCCGTTATTTGCGAAAGTCTCCCTTATGCAGAGGCTCTTGAAAAAGGAGCAATGGCTCTTTTTGGAGAAAAATATCTTCAGGAAGTGCGAATGCTCAGCATAGAAAATGCAAGTTGTGAGCTTTGTAGTGGTACACACTTAAAAGCAACAGGACAAGCTGGTTCTTTTCTCATCTTGAGTGAAACAGGCATTGCAGCAGGTATTCGCCGAATAGAGGCAAGTACAGGTTTAAATGCTCTGCGAAACAGTCTTTTATGGAAAGCAGAAAAAGAAGAAATTGTAAGGCTAACAAAGGCGAAAAATGCCGATATAGTTGGGCGTGTGCAGTTACTTCTTGCGCAGATAAAAGATCAATCTAAAGAAATAGAACAACTAGAGCAAAAAATTGCCTCAAATGCAGGTGCTAGTCTTCTTTCACAGCAGGAAGAAATTGCGGGCATAAAAGTACTTTGTGCAAGCTTACCGCAGACGAATCAAAAGAATCTTCGTGACCAGATGGACGCACTTAGAAGCAAAATTGATGAGGGTATTATTTGTCTTGCTGCAAGTTTAGAAGATGATAAAGTTGGGCTACTTGTGTTTGTGCATAAAGATTTACATAGTAGATTTACAGCACAAGGGTTCATAAAAGAGCTAGCAGGAGAAATAAAAGGCACTGGTGGCGGACGAGCAGATGTTGCTCAGGCTGGCGGAACATATAAGGAAGGAATTCCTTCTGTCTTTGAAAAGCTCAAAAATATAATAACAACAAATACAGATAGTTAATAAATAAGTCTGAAAAAAGGATTGACAGAGTTTTTAAAATTCTGTAAGAAAATTCTTCAGTCAGTTGCTTAAGGAGCAGTAAAAAAATGAAAACTTATAGTCCTAAAAAGGATGAACTTAATCGCAGTTGGATTATCGTAGATGCAGAAGATCAAATTCTTGGTCGTTTAGCAACTCTTATCACTACACGTCTTCGTGGCAAGCATAAACCAGAATTTGCACCACATATGGATAATGGCGATTTTGTAGTAGTACTTAATGCAGATAAAATTGCTGTAACAGGTAATAAACTTAATAAAAAAATGTATTACAAGCACACAGGGCATGTTGGCGGACTAAAAAGTCGCACACTAGGTCAAATGCTTGATTCTAAACCAGAATTTGTTATTAAAAAAGCTGTGCAAGGTATGCTTCCTAAAAACCGTCTAGCACGTCAAATGATTAAAAAATTAAAAGTATATACTGGAACAGAGCATCCTCATGCTGCTCAAAACCCTACAAAATTAGATATTTAACGGAGTAAGACTATGAGTGATTTTAATTACGGAACAGGAAGAAGAAAAAACTCCGTTTCTCGTACACGCATGTATGCAGGTAGCGGACAAATTCTAGTAAACGATCGTCCTTTTGAGGACTATTTTCCTCGCAAAGCGCTACATATTATGGTTCAACAACCATAAAAAATGGTAAAGTTACTTGTTAAGTATGATATAAAAGCTACTGTATCAGGTGGCGGTATTGCAGGACAAGCTCAGGCTCTTCGTCATGGCATTGCTCGTGCACTTTTAGAAATGAATATTGAACTTCGTCCAGCTTTAAAAAAAGCAGGACTACTTACTCGTGATTCACGTCAGAAAGAACGTAAAAAATACGGTCTTAAAGGCGCTAGAGCAAGTTTCCAGTACTCAAAACGTTAAGATTTTTTATACGCTTATTAAAAAGACCAACATTTGTTGGTCTTTTTTTTTATTTATATTGTTATTTTTATTCAGAACGTGAAAAGATAAGATAAAACTGATATGACGCTAATATATAACAGCAGAAGAAGCAGAATGAGTGGAAGAAGCAGAAGAAACTTAAAAACAGGAGCTAAAACTTAAAAAAAATATCAGGCAGAAAACGAAAGATTAATTTTCAAATCAAACGAAATCAAATGCAACCAAATGCAACCAAATGCAATCAAATGCAACCAAATGCAATCAAATGCAATCAAAAGCAATCAAAGCAATCAAATGCAATCAAAGCAATCAAATGCAATCAAAGCAATCAAATGCAATCAAATGCAATCAAATGCAATCAAATGCAATCAAATGCAATCAAATGCAAT
>CAMQUX010000094.1 GCA_947037905.1 uncultured Desulfovibrionaceae bacterium
TCTATACGAACTCTGATATTTTGAGAAAAATTCCCTGTAGCTTCCATATCAAGAGTGGTACCACTCATGGTATCTACACGAATATTATCATTATCATCACCCATATATGTTGTCGCTGGGCGAACCATTAATGCATAGTTTTCTGTGTCAGTAAAGACTGTTACCTTTTCTCCTGCTGCTAAATTTACTTTTGCTGTGCCTAAATCTAATTCTGTTTCACCTGCTGCAAGAGTTCCTTTTTGCCAAGTACGACCACCATCTGAGGTATATTCATAATCTATATCAGCAGCTCCACCGATGTCGCCTGCTTCTGTAAAACGAACTCCTATGGTGGTTTTTATACTACCTGTTGTTGATACTATTGAATCATCATCTAATCCGCCACCTAAAGCGCTACCTGCTACTGTGTTCTTGTAGGCATTTCCATCTGTTTTATGCCCTGCAAATATAGAATCGCCAGTTATTTCTGTATTAGAAAATGCTACTAATTGTTCTTGAAGCTCACGAAGTTCTAAGGCTATTGCATCACGTTGATCTTGCGTATAGGTTTCTGTTGCTCCCTGAGATGCTTTTTCTTTTAAAGAAATTAAAGCTTCACTTGCTGATACCAAAACTTCATCTGCTAAAGATAACCATGATAGTGCTGTATTTGTATTTTTTTCATACTGGTTGAGAAGAGCTAAATATTCTCTATTTTCTAATATATTTGCTGTGCCTGTCGGATCATCTGATGGGCGATTTATATTTTTTTGAGTGGATTGTTTTTCAATTAACTCCATATAATGTGATAAAGTTGACTCCATATAAGCGGCTTGACCACCAGTCATCATATTTGTTGAAACTCTCATCATTATCTCCTTTTTATAACTCTCTTAACGTGAGTCTAAAATTTTAATCATTTGCTAAAGCTTTATAAAAAGCTCTCTTATTTTTTACGTACTCTACTTACAGTCTCTACAATTTTATTTTAAGCTTAAAATTGTATCGTATAAATCAAGTGATGTTTGAATTATTCTTGATGCTGCACTATAAGCTTGTTGTAGCTCTTGAATTTTTACTAATTCTTCATCTCGGTTAACACCGGCGATACTTTCTTGTTGATTTTGTAAATCTTTTGCTAAAGCTTCATGAAAAGATCTATTTGTTTTCGCTTCAGCTACATCTGACCCTACTGTTACTACTATTCTATTAAGTGATTCACCTATTGTCATTGTTTTTGGACCGGTTGCATCATATATAGTAACGTCTTTACCAACAAGTTCTGATAATAATTTAGCTATAGAGTTATCACCACTATTTGCTTCTCCTGCACCATTTACTTTACCTGCATTTAATTTATTACTATCTGCTATAATTCCAGCATTTACTTCTATATCATCTGCATCTGAGCCTGTAAAAAATGTATTCATACCAAGACCTGCCATAAGCCCTGATGAATCTGCTGCTACATTAAAGGTATTATCACCTTCACCTGTCATTACGAGTTTACCATTAACTACATTTGCTTCCATTCCTGGTAACGCATCAATCTTTGCTTCAATATCATTTAAAGAATCTACTGCTGGATCAAATGCTATGGTTTCCATTCCTGCAAATTTTCCATCTTTGTCGTATATTGCGAAAGAAATTTCACCTTCATGTAGTTGCTTTGCAAAGTCTAAATTACTTTCACCTAGAGGTACTGTTGGATCACTTACACCGTAACTACCATTTATTACTTTATTAGGATTAACTCCTGCACCTACTGAGTGTATTCTATTTACTTCCCAAATGAGTGTTTCTGAAAAACTATCTAATTGTGTTTGATAATCTTGAAGAGCGTTTCTTGTGGAAAGCAGTCCTGCTAAACTTCCGCCTTCTAAGCGTCTATCGCCTGGATCGTTTGCTGAAATTGTTGAAATATTTTCTTTAGTTGATGTATTTTTGTACCAGTAAAGACCTGGGTCTGTTACTACAGTAAAACCATCACCTGCTGCTGGTAGATTTGTTGCAGGAACTGGTGCATCGAACCAAATTGTTGTACCTGCTACTTCTACTGGTTTAGTTGGATCTGTTGACATAGGAAAAGTTTTTGTAGTTCCATCTTCATTTGTCACCCATGTTTTACCATCATCTAAAGATACTTTAAAACTACCATCATCTACAAATTCTACTAAAAGTTCTTCTGTTCCGTCTCCACCGAAATGAAGTTCTCCTTCATAATCACTTACTTTATTAGAACGATAACTTTGTGCATCTTCAAAACTCACTTTAAAAACACTTGCCTCGTCTACTAAACTTTGCCCGCTTGTTGTTACTACGCTTGCTTGACCAAATTCGTCATAATCTACATCTACTGGAACATATTCGCTTATTTCTCTTACAAGTCTATCGCGCTCATCTAAAAGTTGGTAGTTATCAGGACTTGATACTATACTTGCGTTAATTTTTGCTAAATCTTGCATTGCTGAGTTTAAACCGGCAACTTCTTGACCAAGCTCTCTTTCTGCTTCTTTTTCCCAGCGCTGTAAATCTGTACTCATACCATTTAACATACTTGCTAAAGAACTTGAGCTTGTTAATAATGCTTTTCTTACTGCTGGGTCACTTGGATTTGCAGCCAAATCGTCCCATTTATTCCAAAAAGCACTCAGAGCTAGTGTTACACCTGTTGTTTCTGTTGTTGTAAAAAGAGCATCAGCTGCACCTAGATATTTTTCCATGGACTGCCAAAGAACAGTCTCTGATGATTGTGATAGATATTGTTTTTCAATATATTCGTTAGAATTACGGATAATATGAGAGATATCGGCACCAGTTCCCATCTGCCCTTTATTGGTGGTAATCTCCATTTCTGTTTCATTCATAACAGTACGACGGCGATAACCTATGGTATCAACGTTCGCAAGATTATTTGAATGAACATTTATGGCATATTGTGCGTTACTAGCAGCATTTGCACCGATATATAACATATTATTTAGCATTTTCTTTTCCTTTTTATTAAATTTACTTCTTTAACTTAAATTTGACGCTTGTAAATATTACTCAATTTATTATTGCTATTTTAATTAATACAATTATTTTAAATAGTTAATCTAGTAAGAGATTTTTGAATCCATAACTATCTCTTTCTCTACCTCATTCTACAAGGTTGTTTTAGCAATATCCGTACCAATATTTTACACCTTTCACATAAACATGATATTTTCACAAAAAAACACATCGTAAACACTAGTTTAATCTATATATAGCTTATTTTTCCGCATTATCAATAATTATAGTTAAGCAATATTTATACCAATAATTTATGCTGTTAAATGAGTAAAATACTCTGCACTCTTTCCCTTATAAGCATGATTTAAGCTAGTATAGGCTAATTTTTCCACATTATTTATTAAGCACGCATGATACTTTACAAAATTATGGGCATAAATTACCGCTAAACCTATACAGGCAATTATTTCCACATCTTCCATAGCTAAATAAAATGAAAATAAATAAAAAAAATCTCCAAGCGTGCGTCTGGAGATTTTTTATGTTTTTTATAAACTTATGTATTTATATATTTGAGCGATGCGCTAATTAACCCTATAAGCACTGCCTAATTTTATTAGGTAAAATTTTCCCTATATTTATAAAATAATATACTATTATTGCAAAATGAACTTCATAAACACTTACTAAAGTTATACAGACACCTATTTCTACATCTTCCATCACTCATTAAAACATACTAAAATAAACTTAAAAATAAGAAACAAAAAAAATCCCCAAGTTTGCACTTGGAGATTTTTTAGCATTTATTTTTTAATTAAAACTATTAACGTTTGAGTCGAATTACTTCGTCCATCATTGTATCTGCAGTTGTTATAACTTTAGAGTTCGCTTGGAATCCACGCTGAGTTGTTATAAGACTTACCATCTCACTAGACATATCTACGTTTGAACCTTCTAGTGTATAGGACTGCATTGTACCAAAAACTCCTGTTCCTGCTTGCCCAAGAAGCGCTTGACCTGAATCTCTTGTGGCAGAAAATAAGTTAGCACCTTCTGCATGTAAGCCGTATTCATTTGTAAAGTTAGCTGTAACAAGTGCGAATAAATCAATTACTTGTCCGTTTGAATATCTTCCCATTAACACACCATTTTCATCTACATCATATGATGTTAAAAATCCTGAAGCATAACCATCTTGAGAGTGGAATAATCTTGCAGATTTAGCTTCGTGAGAAGTTGTTGCATCTGCATCAGTTTCTTTTTCATCGTTATCTAATAAATGTGTGCCAGCAGTATTTACTCCAATTGCTGCAGCGTTTGCTACACCACCTGCACCCCAAGTGTTTGAAGTACTTTGAATACCTAAATCAAAAATAACATCTTCTGAATTTGCAGCATTTGTTACACTTGCTCCGTCTGGATTACCAGAAAAGTTTGCTGTGAATTCTGGAAGACCATCTGCACCCATTGTTGCAGGAGTCCAATTTGCAAGACCTTTTATATCTGCTTGAGGTGTACTTGCATTATTTAATGTAAATGCAGACATATTTTGCAATTTACCATTTGAGCCAAATGCAAGAGTTCCTGACATAAGTAGTCCGCCCGCTGCAGTTTGACCTAGATTATAATCAGCTCCACCTGCCCCATCATTAAATATTCTACCATCTTCTGCTGGATCACATGTTACTATGAATTCCCAATTAACTGAACCATCGTCTGCTACGTTATCTGTTACTGGATCAAAATATACTGTCAAATCATGAGCTGCACCATTTTCGTCATATACTCTTATTGTATTATGATATGCATACGCATCTTCTGGAAGTGGTGGTTCTGCTGTTGCGTCCCATTTTTGTTGCAGAGCAAAAAATGGATCTACTGTATTTGTTGATTTATCTTTAGAGCCTGCGTCTAAGTTTAAGCTCATATCCACGCCTTTTGTTGCTGATGGGTCAGACTGTGTTGTTTCTAAGCGAACATCTTTCTCTGTTCCAAGAAGACTTCCATTATCTCCAACTTCCCAACCCTGTACATGCTTACCTGTTGGGTCTGTTAAGTAACCTTCATCATCAAAACGGAAGTTACCTGCTCGTGTATAATATGATTCATCTGTTAATGGATCTCTTACAGTAAAAAATCCCTGCCCGCTCATTGCTAAGTCAGTAGCGTCTGAACTTGCCATAAAACTACCTTGTTCAAAACTACGGTACATAGAAGCAACTTGTACACCATGACCTATTTGAGCTGGACCGCCGCCTGTGTTTGTTCCTGAATAAAATATATCCTGAAATTGTGCTGTAGTCTTTTTATAACCCATAGTACTTACGTTTGCTAAGTTGTTACCTATTACACTCATATTTGTGCTATGAGCTTGTAAACCTGTTACACCTGAATAAAATGATCCTGCTAATGACATTACCTACTCCTTTTTATGACAATCTTCTTACTTTTAATTTTTTATTTTACTATATTATATTGTATTATTTTTTATTTCATACTAAACCGTGTGCCAGTTTCTGGGGCTGGATCTGGTTCTGGTTCAGGTTCTGGTTCTGGTTCAGGTTCTGGGTCTGGTTTCGGTTTTGGAGTTGATATCTCCCAAACATTATCTGCAAGAACTTTACGCCCATCTGATAATTCTAAAACAACACTGCCATTTGATAAAGAAACTCCAGAGACTATTCCCTGTACCATATTT
>CAMQUX010000095.1 GCA_947037905.1 uncultured Desulfovibrionaceae bacterium
TAAACACAAAATATAATATTATTCGCGATACTAAGTTCAATAATATAGACGACTGGCTAAAAAAATTAGTATTGCATAAGACGAGCCCGAAATATCTTTGGGATGTGCAAAGTTCAGCTAATACAGATGATTCATTGAAGTAATATATTTTTGATTTTATTATATAATTTGTGCTAAAAAAATATGTTGTTAAAGATTCTATGCTAATTTATTTAATCGAAAATCTTAGACTAATACTAGTACTTAATCCTCCATTCTAAATTCTATTAAAATGGATATATAATACACATAAAAAAGACCTTCCGTATTTCAGAAGGTCTTTTTTATGCTCATAACTTGCATGAATATTTACATGAGTTTATATTAGTATGAATACATTACTAACTTACTATTATTTTGTAATAATCCCGCCAGCCATTCTTGAGCCTGAACCGCCAAGAGGAAGTGGAGTATCAGAATAGTTGTCGTTTTTCGCATGAATCATAAATGATTTATTGTTGATATCTTCAATTTTTTTGATGCGTGGTGCAAGCACAGCAAAAGGTGTTTCGCCATTAGCATCAACATAAATAGCTGGCAGGTCGCCAAAGTGTCCTTCAGGATTATTTGGACCTAGATGAAGTTTTGTATTCATAGGATCATAATGTCCACCAGCTTGTGAGCCAATAGAAATTTGACCACTGGCAGATTTTGCGCCAAGTGAAGGATTTTCATGTACATGAAAACCAAACTCACCATGAGGAAGCTTAGTTAAATTTGGCGAAAGTATAAGCCCAAAAGGTGTTTCAATAAGTGTTATGGTACCAATTTTTTCCCCAAGCCCATCTTCAGTATCAGCAGTTAAAAGGTACATATCTACTTCAAGAGTCTCGCCCGTTAGCATCTCTACTTTATCTGCATCAAGTGTTTCAGTCTCTATCATCTCTGGTTTTTCATCACTTGGTGTGCAAGCTGTGACAGATAGAGCAAGTGTTGCTGAAATAATCATTATTAGAAATTTCTTCATGTACAATCCTTATTAGAAAACTATTAATAGTGAAATTTTAGTCTATAAGTAATTAAATGTAATTACTAAAAAAAAGTAAGAAAAAATCTATTTTAAAAAATAAAGTACGAACTTTTAAGTAAAGTACGAGCCTTTTAAATCATAAAACAAAAATTTTATTATGAAGTTAAAGCATCGGTAAAAAAAGTAGGAAACGCAATAGGTCGCCCATCTTTATTCACACACACAAGTTCAGTGGTGCCTGTTGCTATAAGACAGTCTCTTTCTTTGCAATAGATAGTATAGTCAAAAGAAATAGATGCTTTTTTCCATGTTCCAACGGTGCATGTTATTGTGAGCAAATCATCATAGAGAGCGGGCGATCTGTACCTGCAGTCAGCATGACGCACAGGAAGAAAATATCCAAGTTCCTCAAACTCTTTGTAGGTTCTGCCAGAACTTCGGAAAAGCTCATTTCGCACACGTTCAAAGTAATGAAAATACTCTCCATAATACACAACTTGCATCATATCCGTTTCACCATAAGATACTCGGTGTTCTATGTCTATAGTTGTTACTGCCATAATTTTCTTCCTTTGTATCTCTCTTTTAACACACTAATATTTTTTAAAGTATTAAAAGTTTCAATTAAATTATTATTAAGCACCATAAGTTTTTTAGCGTAAAGCGCTCGGTTTAAATAGTATTAAAAGTGTTCTTAAATATTTTCTTGGGTGTCCACAAGTTCGTGCGCTGTTTAGACTCAAAAATCAGCTAAAATATACGATACGCAACAGTTGGTTTAAGTATGAAATCGTGCTTGTCGATATCTTCAAGTGCTGTAAAAATATCTTTTGTGCTTGCAGTATGTGTTGTGAATACAATAGGTGTTTCAATATCTTGCGGTTTTCCCTTTTGTACAGCTTGTGCGATGGAAATATTGTGCTTAGCAAGACAAGTGGAAAGGCTCGCCATAACACCTGGTTTATCTTTTACTGTAAAGCGGAAATAATAGGCAGAAGTGGCAAACTCAGGCGCGAGCATTTGAGCGTCTTGTAGCGGACTATTATTAAATCCAGTATTATCTGGTTGTGTTTGTGTGTGCATATGCTTTGCAAGCTCTAAGATATCAGCAAGAACCGCACTGCCAGTTGGAAAATCTCCAGCCCCTTGCCCGTGTAGGGTAATAGCACCTGCAGCGTTTCCTGTTATACTTATGGCGTTATAGTTGCTATCAGTTTTTGCAAGTAGTAGGTGTGATGGCATAAGCACTGGGAAGACTCCCGCTTCTAATTTTCCATCAGTTTCTGCAACATGTGCGAGCAGTTTTATAGTATATCCAAGCTCTTGTGCAAAATGGATATCTTGTTTTGTAATTTGTGAAATGCCGTAAATAGGAAGCTCTTCTAAAGGATAGTCCACGCCAAAAGCAAGGCGAATAAGCACAATAAGTTTGTGTGCTGTGTCTATTCCTTCAATATCAAAAGTTGGGTCGCTTTCTGCGTAGCCTAAATCTTGAGCTTGCTCTAGGGCTTTTTTAAAATCAATTCCATTTGCGGTCATTTCAGATAAGATATAGTTTGCAGTACCGTTTAAAATTCCGCATATATGTTCAATTTTATCACCCGTGAGGCTTTCACGTAATGTTTTTATAACAGGTATGCCGCCTGCAACACTTGCCTCGTAAAAAAGCCCAACATTATGAGTACTAGCTAAGGCAAAAAGTTCTTTTCCGTGTACCGCAAGTAGGTATTTATTTGCAGTAACAACATGTTTTCCAGCTGCAAGAGCTTCTTTTACAAGCGTGTACGCAAGGTCTTTACCGCCCATAAGCTCTACTATAATATCTATTTGTTCATCGTTTATAAGTTCTTTATAGTTGTCTGTAATAAAAGGATTATTGCTTGGTAAAAAGCTTCTTTCTTTGCTTTTGTTTTGCACAAGAATTTTGTCAATAATGAGTTTTTTATCGATTCGTTTCTCAATCCAGTCAGCATTTTTTTCGATGATTTTAGCAAGCCCCGTTCCAACAGTTCCGAACCCTGCGATACCTAAGTGGATATTTTTCATGAACTCTCCATATATTAAATGACTTGTGTTTTTTTTGTTAACAATAAAAAAAATACTATTTGAATAATTTATTAATCTTACATGTTCAAAATTTATATGCTCAAGATTTACTTATCGAACCACCTTTTATATTTGATTATATCAGAGTGATTCTTCAGCAAATATTCTGCACATGAGATTCTTTATATCTACATCATTTTTAAAAGTATTTAAAGAAGAAAAATAGCGAATTTTACTAGCGGGAGTTATCTATTTTATGTGTAAAGAGTGCTAGTTAATAAAAAGATGAAATATGTGATTAGAAAAAAATATTTATAAAAATTGCTAAGAAAAAAACAGATATAATAATCTGCCGAGAAATAAGTGTATAAAATAGAATATAAAAAATAGAGAAAAAATAGAGACTGTTATAAAATGGAAATAAATTTTTTCTTTTCTTGACCTTAAAGTGTCTATTAATTAGTATAAAAAAGCTTTGAAAAAGTATGATTTTTTGTGTAGATTGAAACATTATGTTTTATAAAAAACGAGTAAATAGAAGAGGTGTTGTATGCAAAAAGCTGAAAAAATTTGGTTCGATGGTGAGTTTGTACCTTGGGAAAATGCACAAGTTCATGTTTTAACACATGCTCTTCATTACGGAACAGCCGTATTTGAAGGTATTCGTGCGTATGAATGTTTAGACGGAACATCTTCTGTGTTTCGATTAGAAGAGCATATGGTACGTCTTGTAAATTCTGCTAAAATTTTAGGAATAACTATTCCGTATACAGCAGAAGAACTAATGGAAGCAGCAATAGCAACACTTAAAATAAATAAATTAAAAGGTGCTTATATTCGTCCATTAACTTTTATTGGCGATGGTGCTATGGGTGTTTTTCCTGGTAAAAATCCTATTCGTACAATTATAGCTGCTTGGCCTTGGGGTGCATATCTTGGGGAAGAAGCATTAGAAAAAGGCATCAGAGTACAAACTTCAACATATACTCGCCCACATCCTAATACTATGATGACAAAATCAAAAGCATCAGGAAACTATGTAAACTCTGTGCTTGCAAAAAGCGAAGCACTTGCTAATGGCTTTGAAGAAGCAATTTTACTTGATGCGCAAGGCTACGTTTCTGAAGGATCTGGAGAGAATATATTCATGGTCAGAGACGGTGTTTTATATACTCCAAATGTTGCATCAGTACTACAAGGGCTTACTCGTGATTCTATTATCTGCCTTGCAAAAGATATGGGCTATGAGCTTGTGGAAACTGTTATCACTCGTGATATGCTCTACACCGCAGAGGAAGTTTTCTTTACCGGAACAGCTGCAGAACTCACTCCTATTCGTGAAATAGACAGAAGAACAATTGGTCAGGGGCGCATTGGCGAGATAACTAAAATTCTTCAGCAAGAGTTCTTTAACATAATAAAAGGTGGTAACGAAGACTATGCTTACTGGCTAAGTCGTTACTCTATCTAAGAAAAAATAATACTTACGGAAAGAGGGAATATTACCCTCTTTCTGTTTTATTTTGTTTTTTGGTTTATCTTTATTTTACTATTTTATCATATTTTATAAAAATATTCGCATATTTACTGGAAAAAATCTATGAGCCTTACCGCAAAATATCGTCCGCAAAGTTTTAATGACATAGCAGGACAAACTATTTTAAAACAGATTCTTTCCCGTGCGGCAAAAGAGGGTAAAATAGCTCCTGCGTATCTTTTTAGTGGAACTCGAGGCGTTGGTAAAACAACCATCGCACGTATTTTTGCTAAAGCGATTAACTGCGCAAATGCACCAACAGCTGAGCCGTGTAATGTTTGCTCTAGCTGTAAGCAGATAACAGTTGGTGCAGCTATTGATGTTGTTGAAATAGATGGTGCATCAAATCGTGGTGTGGACGATGCGAGGCGTTTAAAAGAAGATGTTGGCTATGCTCCTTTAGAATCTCGCTATAAAGTTATTATTATAGATGAAGCACATATGCTCACACGAGAAGCCTTTAACGCTCTTTTAAAAACATTAGAAGAACCACCAGCCCGTGTTGTTTTTATTCTTGCAACAACAGAGGCACATAAATTTCCTGTAACAATAGTTAGCAGATGTCAGCATTTTATATTACAAAGCCTCACCCAAAAAGAACTGGTTGATCATTTAGCGAAAGTGCTAACAAACGAAAATTTCCCTTTCGAGCAAGACGCGGTAGATATTATAGCAAAACGAGGCAGTGGTAGTGTGCGTGATAGTATGTCTTTACTTGGTCAAGCGCTTGCGTTCTCAACGGACAAACTTAAATCAGACGATGTGCGAAATTTTTTAGGACTTGCAGGGCAAGATGTTTATTATTCTTATATTGAGGCTTTCCTTGCGCAAGATATATTAAGTACAGGTAAAACGCTCCAGCAAATGCTTGCAAAAGGTGTTGATATCGGCTTTTTCTTACGAGAACTAGCACAAGCTTTCCGTAATATGTTTATTTTGAAACAAGTGGGTCAAAATGGCACAGAATTACTCGATTGTTCAGTAGATGAAAGCGCCATCTGGCTCTCTTATTCACAAAAATTTTCACTCACATACATTCATGCTGCATGGCAAATGACC
>CAMQUX010000096.1 GCA_947037905.1 uncultured Desulfovibrionaceae bacterium
TCTGTGTATAGGTCCTTCTTTTCCTAAGTATAGATAAGATAAAGATAAATCAATTCCCCAGTTTTTCGATATATTTACTCCTCCCCCTACACCTAAGTTAAGAGCAAAAGTATTTCTTTGGGGGATTACTGCTAATCCTTGTAGATTTTTTCTATGGATCGCAACACCAACACCAAATATTCCGTAGAACGAGCCATATTTCCACTGTGTTCCAAGGTGGAGGTTTGCAAGTAAAGTTACACCAGCTTCTTCGTATATTTGGTCTTTAGTAGAAGATAGATACGTTTTACTGTAAGTACTAGGGGCAACTTCTAATTCGGTACGGACAAGTAATTTACTTGTAGGATTAACTGTTTCTATCCCAATACTAATAGGAACACTTAGCCCACTTTTTTCTGTTTCGCCACCGATAAAAAGTGAGTGGAAGGGATTAGTTGCAATATTAAGAGAAATATATGGTCGTATTTTTGATGGTGCTTTTGGAGTAGTTATTACTTGCGCATAGCTTATGTTAGCATTAAAAAATAGAGCAATAATTGTTATTAAAACTAATAAAAAACTATAATTTTTCAGCATTTTTCTTTTCAAGGCTCACTCACTTATAATGCAAACATTTTTAGACTTTATTTTTAATACTATACTTATACCACGAGAGCAATATATAAATATATATACTATTTAAAAAGATAAAGTGCGTTCAACTTGTTTGGTAGAACGCACTTTGTTATAAGTAAAATAACTTTTAATATTTAAATAATAATTAATTTTTTAAAAAGTATATCGTAATGAAAGGGTAGGACGTATTGTATGAATAATATGGCTTTCAAGTGTAAATATCCCTCCGCTCTGTGAGTCTATTCCTCCAAGATTTTGATATGCTATTGCTAAATCTAAGCCAAAATTTTTAGACATCTTTACTCCACCACCGAGCCCTATATTAAAAGCAAAATTAGTTCTACGTTGGATAGTTCCATCGAGTATTTTATCATTAAGGGCAATACCTGCTCCAAATATTCCGTAGATAGATCCATATTTCCACTGTGCTCCAAGATGAAGGTTTGTAAGTAAAGTGGTGCCAGCTTGATAGTACATAGTTCGACTACTTAGAGCTGTTTCACTATAAGTAGTAGGGGTGATTTCTATTTCTGTGCGGACAAGTAGCTTACTTATAGGATTAACTGTTTCTATCCCAATACTAATTGGAACACTCATACCAGAACTGTTCGGGGTAATAGTTTTACCATTAATACTTACAAGTGAGTGGAATGGGTTAGTTGCAATACCAACAGAAATATACGGTCTCATTATTGATGGTGCTTTTGGGCTCATCATTATTTGTGCATGGCTTGTACTTATAGCAAAAAATACAGCAAAAAATACTATTGAAATCGCTAAAAAAATATAATTCCTTAATTCTTTTATCTTCACGGTTCACTCTCTTATGATTATAGGTTAATACAGTTTCTAAGTTCACTTAAAAATTTTATTTTTGAAAAATACCATATTTATAAGTGAAATACAATATATATATGTGTAATATTAAATATAGATATAAATATATGGTTCATTAAAATTAAAATCCTTGTAATTTCTTAACAAGGGGCTTTTTATGTTCAATCCAGTGCTCTTAGGAACACATTTAAAAAAACTACGAATAAAAAAATCTTTCTCTCAGGATAAGCTTGCAGAAAAAGCAGATTTAAGTGGTAAATATTTGGGAGAAGTTGAAAGAGGGAATGCTAATATATCTATTAGTAATCTTTCAAATTTGGCTAACGTGCTTGAGGTTTCGCTCATGGAAATTTTAGATTATTCTCATGAACTGCCAAAATCTACAGAAGAGATTCGCGCGCAGTTGCATGATACTATTGCAAGAGCAGATGAGGATGAATTAATACGATTAAACCGTATAATTAAAGCTATTTTAGACTAATATTCTCCTAAAATTTAATTTTAAATATAAATCAATCCATATATAAATCAATCCATATATAAATCAAAAAAAGAAGGCTCACCTAATAGGTGAGCCTTCTTTTTTTACTATTTTGTTTGAATAAAAAAGTGGAAGCGGTGTATTTGTATTATAAGTATAAGAAATAGAAGAATGTTTCTATATTACCTATAGAATATTATGGTTCAATTTAAAAATAACTTTTCATACTTTTTTCTAGCTGAGAACTAGTGAAGAGGTCTCGCAGAACAAAGGGCTGTTCTTTTTTTTGTGGAGAAAAGAGCGCAACAAGCGGAATACTTCCTGAATGCAGCGCTTTTAAAAGAATATTTGCTTGCGGATTTTCATGAGTCATATCAATTTTAATAAATTCAAGCGAATATTTTCTCTTCCATTTGTTCATATTTTCCATATTGAAAACAGTTTTTTCAAGCACTTTGCACGAAGGACACCAGTTTGCAGTAAATATAATAAGCGTATTTTTCTCAGAGCTTGTGGTGATGAATTGTTCAGTATTAAAAGATGTCCAGAGGTTTACTTTTTCGTTATACTCTAAGCTTTTTACAAAAAAGAAAGTACTTATTATGAAAATACTAGCGGCTAAGACTACTAAGCCCCGAGCTCTTTTTTTATCTTGATACTGCGCTGTTTGGTAAATCCAAGCAGTGAAAGCAAGGCTTATAAAGAAAAATAAAGTAGGTAATAGAAACTCATCTGCTAAGAAACTTAAAAAATAACAGCTCGTTGCAAGAAGTAAGAACGCAATAACTTTAGCAAGATAGCCAGTCCATGCACCAGCTTTTGGAAGAAACCTTGCAGATTGTGGGAACAGTGCCATAAGTAGATACGGTGTACTCATGCCAATTCCTAGACTTAAAAAAACGGGCGCAATGGCAAATGGTGCTTTCAGTAATGCCCAACTGAGCACGCCGCCTAAAAAAGGACCACTACAAGGGGTTGCTAAAAGTGTTATGAAAATACCAGAGAAAAAAGCCTGTATTTTTGGCGAACCGTTTTGTTCTTTACCTCCAAAGTTTATGATCGGTAAGCTAAAAACTTCAAACAAGCTTAAAGAAAAGAGAAACAAGAACGCGGCAAGAGTAATCACAAGCCAGGTATTTTGAAATATTTCTCCCCAAAAAAGATCGGTAGAGTAAAAAAGAAGCGCTAAAAGAGCGAAGAAACAGAGGATTCCAAGAGAAAAGAAAATATTATGCGCTCTAAAATATTTTTCTTTTTGAGTGTTATCTAAATGAGTTGCTCGCATAAGACTTGAAAGCTTTAGGCTCACAACAGGCAGCACGCACGGCATAAAGTTAAGGATAATTCCTGCAATAAAAGCAAAAAGCAGTGCAGGAATTAATGAGTTTACTTCTTGGCTCTCATTAAAAAATAGAGGCTCAAAGATTGGTAAGTCAGTGATTTGTGTGAGCGTATTTATAGTAGCATTTTCATTTTGCACATTCGTGCTCTGTGTATTTGCACCATTTATAGCATCAACACCGTTTATATTTTCTGCATTTTTTAAAACATTTATATCTTTTAAACTTTTACTATCAGCTGATGATTTCAGCATATTGAGTTTATCAATTTGCATGAGCTGTTTTTCTTCAAAATCTGTCCAAAGTTTAGGAGGAAGTTCTTTTATGCTTGCAAGAGGGGGAATAGTCTCATTAATGGGAAGTTTAAGAGGGATACATGCCGTATCGCTACAAAGTAAGAGCTTTAATTCACCTTTTATAGTGAGGGGTGCTGCGTTTGTATTATCGGCATTATTAATATTGGGAACATTTGCAACATTTACAACATTGCTAATACTATTAACATTGCTAATACTATTAACATTGCTCATATTATTAAAGTCGTGCGTCAAAGGAATAAAAATATATGCGCTTTTCTCGTAAGTAAAGGCAGAAAGGGAATCATCTATAGTATTTTTTTTAAATGTTCCTTTTTGATATATTGCATTTAAGGGCGTGTCATTAATATATGCAATAAGGCTAGTACCTTCTGCTATACTTTTAGACTCATGGGCATAAGTGTACCATTTTGGCGAAAAAGTGAGTTTTAGTGCGAGCAGTGTGCGGTTTTTGTGTGAGAAAAGCTCAAAAGAGTGAGTCACATCGCTTGATTGCGTTTGATGAAAAGCAGAACTCACTGCAGGTAAAAATAGCATATAGAGAGCAATAATTGCGTATAAGAGAGATTTTTTCATAATTGAAATATGCTTTAGAAAAATAAATAAATCAAGTAATAAGCGTATAATATTGACAGATTATAATATTTTGATATAGAATTAAAAAAAGGGTCATTAGCTCAATTGGTAGAGCAGTGGACTCTTAATCCATTTGTTGTAGGTTCAAGTCCCACATGACCCACCATAAGAAAAAATAAATCTATATATTATACGTATATAGATTTTTTATTGGGCTATATAATAAATGAGATAATTATGCGAGATAGGAAAAAGTAAAGAACTTTTATATGAGTAAAATTTTTTGGAAAGAATTTGAGGGTTTTATTCAAAAAGAGTAAGAACTTTCTTTTTGGTGGAGAGATGATGTAACTCATTGTCCGCCAAAAAATAAAATATTTACCTTTTTAAGACATAAGCACGATATACGTTTACGAAAAATGTTACGCCTATTATCGAAATATAATATTAAAGGGGTATTTGCAGTCATTCCTCATAATTTTTTAGAATTAGGCGCTTATCAAATTAAGTTGCTAAAAAAATACGATACATATGTAACATTGCATGGCATACATTATATTAATTGTTCTAAAACAGAAGGGACTAAGACAAAATTTCCAGATGATTGTGATATTGATGCTCAGTGCAAAAAACTCCGCGAATATCAAAAGAATTTTCAAGAAGTTTTTGGAGATAAGTTGTTGCCTGTATTTGTTCCTCCGTATAATTCCATTAGTGAAAAGTTAGAGCAAGAGCTTCTTAAAGATACTTTTTTGCTAGTTTCTAAAGATAATCGTCAAAATCATCATAAAGATAATATGGCATTTGAATACAATATTGATATTGATTTTATGCACTGGGAGCCGTTTCATTTAAAGAGTGAAGAAGAAATTTTAACAGAGATTATGAACCGCATATCTGATGGACAAAAGCTTATAGGGTTTAACAGCCATTTTAAATGCATGAATAGCAAATGGATGAAAATTTTAGATAAGTTATTATTCACATTAAGTAAATTTGATAATGTAAAATTTGTCATGCCTCTTCCACTAACAAAGCAAAAATAATGCTAGTCTTGATAATTAATATTAAAATAAGTAAATTTATTACTTAAAAATAAACCTCTTAACTTATATAAGTTGGGAGGTTTATTTTTAGCTTTTTTCAGCTCATTTAAGCTAAATATATGAAACGTTAACTCTGAAAATAGTGCGGGCATTTATTTTTTAATTGATAGTTATTGTAAAAATAATTGAAAATATCTTCTAATAAAATAGTATATAAGCATATCTTTTTTGAGATAAATAAAAAATTGAGATGAGGGGGGAAGCTATGCGAGTTTTAGATTTTTCAGTAAAAAAAGTAGCGTATGTAATGTTAAGCTTTGCATTATTATCGATGCCTTCTTTTGCAAGTGCTGCGATACCTGTTACGTATTCAAACTATGTTGAAGCGCAAACAAGCATGCAGATGAATGATTACCAAAAAATGGCGAAAGGGGT
>CAMQUX010000097.1 GCA_947037905.1 uncultured Desulfovibrionaceae bacterium
GTTTGCGAGCGCTTTTGCAGAGCTAAAAACATCTGGCATGATATTATAATGCTGGAAAGCCCAAAATTTGCCCGTTCTGCAGAGCCCTGTCTGAATTTCGTCCACTAAAAGGAGTATGTTTTTTTCTTTACAAATACGCACAATAGCCTGAACATATTTTTCAGAAAGAGGGCGAACGCCACCTTCTCCTTGAATCATCTCAATAAGCACAGCACATGTTTTTTCAGATATAGCGCCTTCTAGCGCTTCAATGTTTTCAGCCTCCACATACTTAAATCCTTCTGGTAGGGGAGCAAACCCGTCCTGAATGCGTCCAGTTTGCCCTGTTGCAGTAAGGGTTGCAATGGTTCTGCCGTGGAAGGAATTTTTGAGGCTAATTATTTCGTACGCATCTTTTTTAAGTACTGTTTTTGTATAGCGTCTAGCGAGTTTTATCATACCCTCGTTTGCTTCTGCTCCTGAGTTTGCAAAAAAAACTTTCTGCGCATGGGAGGTTGAAACGAGTAGTTCTGCAAGCTCTGCTTGTTGTTTTTGATAGAAAAGATTGCTCACATGAACGAGTTTTTGAGCCTGTTCTGTGATGACCTTTGTGAGTTCCTCGTGACAATGTCCAAGATTTGTAACAGCAATACCAGAGAGCAAATCGAGATATTTCTCATCATCTTCGGTAAAAAGATACGAGCCTTTAGCATGGCTGATGGTTAAAGGATAACGCCCGTAGGTGTTCATGATAAAATTTTCAGTTTTTTCTTTAGTGGTTTGCATATCATCTCTTTTTAGCGGTATTATAGTTAGTTTTTTATGCTCATAGTTTATAGTAAAGCACTAATAAGTTCTTGGTGAGTTTTTTATATATAAAAAAGATTCATCATATTTAGTCATACTTTATAGTTTATGAGTTGCCAGTGCTTCCAAAACCGCCTTCGCCTCTGCTAGAAGGTTTTAGCTCTTCTACGATGTTAAACTGTGGAATGGCGTAAGTTTGAAAAACAAGCTGGGCGATTCGCATGCCTTTTTCTATTCGCTGTGTTTGTTTTGAGCTGTTTAAAAGAGAGACGATAATCTCTCCTCTATAGTCTGGGTCAATTACTCCAACGCCCTGACTGACGACCAAGCCTTGTTTTGTGCCTAGCCCACTTCGAGAGTAAATAAACGCTGCAATATTTGGGCTGGCTATTTCAATGGCGATGCCTGCTGCAATGGCAAGTCTATCACCTGCTAATATGTCCTTATATTCTTCATCAAAGCAAGCACGTAAATCGATGCCTGCAGAGTACGCAGTGGCACTTTCTAATGGATTTTCTTTTATTATAGAATGAAGCACTTTAAGAAAAATTTTTGCGTCTTTCATACGGATTTTTTATTTCCTTTTTTTATACGTTATAAGTAGATTGTATATCATTTGAGATAATTTTTTTCAAACGTAAAAAAATATCTCAAAAAGAATTTGCTCTTAAACAGGCTTTTCTGTCAAATAAAAAAAACAAAAAAATGAAAATAATTTTCAGAGTATTTTATAATAGAAAAAACTTGACGAAATACAGATATTTTGTATATAGATTGTATGTTTTCAAGAAATAAACTCTTATTTAAAGAGAATTTATAATTTATTTTTTTGGAGGTTCTATGTTCTTTGAAAGTGTTGCATATGCTATGGGAGCACCAGCAGGTGGTGGTACAGGTCAAGCACAAGATCCAATTATGGCTTTTTTACCATTAATCTTGATGTTTGCTGTGTTTTATTTTTTACTAATTCGTCCACAACAAAAAAAAGCTAAAGAGCAAAAAATGATGCTAGGTGCCTTGAAAAAAGGTGATAGTGTTATCAGTTCTGGTGGTGTTTATGGCGAAATCACTAAAATCGAAGGCGATGTATTATTTGTTAAATTAGATGAAAATACTACTGTTCGTATGAATCGTAATTTTGTATCTGCTCTTGCAAATCCTAAAGATGCTGCTAAAAAAACTGAAACTACAGATAAAAAAGCTGCTAAGAAACCTGCTGCTAAGAAAGTAGAAAAAACAGAAAAAGTAGAAAAAACAGAAAAGAAAGAAAAAGTAGAAGCAATTGTAGAAAACACTGATACAACAGACAAAACAGAAAAATAATTTAAAATATTTTTCTTGTTATTTAGATATAAATAAAAAAAGCCTTCTTAGTTAAGAAGGCTTTTTTTATGAGAAACATTAAAAAAAACAACTTACAAATTTCAAAGAAGATGAAAGTAAGCTGTAATTTAAATAATAAGCAATAAAATACTTAATATAGAAAAAAAGAAAGTTTTAAACTAAAAGCACAGATATTTTAAAAAATAACTCTCACAGAGAACAATATAGTTTTAAGAAAAGGCGAGATAAAAATATAAATTAAAAAAAGATAATACATGATAATATATAAAGAAGTGGAAAAAATAGTTTGATACTATTTGTGTGTTAGTATACATAGATATGTAGAAATACTGATAGCGCTTTTTGTTTACTGAAAATATATAATAACGAATTTTTATTTATTGTCGTATTATAAGAAAATACTGTACTATAATAAGGTATTATAAGGAGAAAAAATGAGGACTAATCTTGTTTGGAGAAGCATTCTTGCAGGAAGCATCATAATTATTGCTTTTTTGTATTCTATACCAACTTTTTTAGCAGAAGATTCTTCTCTGCGTAAAATTCTTCCACAAAAAGAAATAAAACTAGGGCTTGATTTACGTGGTGGAGTGCATCTAACTATTGGTGTAGATGTTGCGAGCACTGTAAAAACAACGCTCTCTATGTTAAGTGGTGAAATTAGAAATACTGCTCGAGATGAAAAAATCATTATTCTTCGTCCAGAACTAACATCTGGAGATATAATAACCTTAACTCTGTTAGATTCAGCAAGCAAAGATGCGTTTCAAAGTCTTTTAGTAAAAGATTTTCCAATGCTTGAGGTTGTAGACGAAAGGTCTCTTACCTCAGTAGCTGCGAACAAATCTATTACATATTCTCTTAAATTAAGTGATACGTATAAAAAAGAGCTCGAGCAAAAGACACTCGACCAAGCTGTGAAAACCATTCGTAACAGAATAGACCAATTTGGTGTTGCAGAGCCAGATATACGCGCACAAGAAGGTTTTCGTATTCAAATACAATTACCAGGTCTACAAGATACAGGCAGAGCTTTAGATGTTATAAAACAAACAGCGCACTTAGAGTTTAAAAGTGTAGACGAAAAAGCTGACCCAACAAGAGCTATAGCACCACTTGGGCGAGAAATTGCCATGCAAGCTATTACTTTAACAGATGGAACAGTGCAGGAAAGACCAATTGTTCTTTATAAAGATGTACTTATGACAGGTGAGTATATTTCAGATGCTCGTGTGCAGTTTAATCCAGACACACGTGAGCCAGAAGTTTTAGTTACCTTTAATAAACGTGGCGCAACAATTTTTGAGCGTATAACCACAGAGAATTTACAAAAACAAATAGCCATCGTGCTAGATGGTAAAGTGCATTCAGCACCAGTTGTACAAGCCGTACTTTCTGATCATGCTGTAATAAGTGGTGGTTTTACAGATAGAGAAGCAAGTGATTTAGCGCTTGTTTTAAGAGCTGGCGCACTACCTGCACCTGTTGAAGTTTTAGAACAGCGCGCAGTAGGTCCAACTCTTGGGCAAGAATCTATAGATTCAGGTGTTCGTGCAGCTGTTTTCGGTCTTTTAGGTATTTTAATCTTCATGCTTGTTTATTATAGAATGAGCGGTTTTATTGCAGATATAGTACTTATTCTTAATATAGTACTTCTTTTGGCAGGACTTGCACTTTTTAGTTCAAGAAGCTGTAAAAAATGGATATGATAAAGCAACACTTACAATTTTAGATGCGAATATTACAACAATAATAGCAGCTATAATTCTCTATCAGTTTGGCACAGGCCCCGTACGTGGTTTTGCTGTAACACTTTCTTTAGGAATACTTAGTTCCATATTCACAACATTATTTGTCTCACATATTATTTTTGACTTATATGTTGCAAAGAAAGTAAACCAAACTAAATTAAGTATATAGGAGATTTATATGTCATTTTCATTTGTAAAAGCGAACAGTAATTTTAATTTTGTTGCTAAAAGGAAAATAGCTTTTTTAATTTCATTTATTTTAATTTTAGGGAGTATTGCTTCTTTAGTAGTTAATGGCGGTCCTCGTTATGGGATAGATTTTGCTGGCGGTATGGTTGTACAAGTTGCAATGCAAAAAGATGTTGGCTTAGAAGAACTACGAGCAGTTACTGTAGAGATAGATGAGGTTCCTCTTTCTGTGCAAGAATTTGGGCTTGATGGTAGTGAATATCTCATAAGAACATCTATAAAAGATATAGACGCACAAGAAATACAAAAGCTTATAGACGCAGCACTTACAAACAAATATACTGCAGATGGTTTCACTATTCAGCGTGTAGAAATGGTTGGGCCAAAAGTTGGTGCAGATTTACGCACAAGCGCTCTTGAGGCCTTATTTTATACAGTGCTTTTGCTCGCTATTTATATATCAGGTCGCTTTGAGCAACGCTGGTTTGTCGCAATTTCTATGGCAGTTGCACTTTTTGCAGGTGTAACTGTTTTACAACTTTTTAATATCCCGCTTAGTATTCTCATTTTTATAGCACTTGCTATCACGCTTTTATTATGCTGGTATCTTAAACTAAACTATGCACTTGGAGCGGTACTTGCGCTTATTCATGATGTGATTATAACAGTTGGTATTTTTTCTGTTTTAGACAAAGAGTTCGATTTAACAATAATAGCCGCTCTTTTAGCTATCATTGGTTATTCATTAAATGATACCATCATTGTTTTTGATAGAATTCGTGAGAATTTATCTGAACATGCAGATGCAGATAAAGATAAAGCTGCTACTGAATATGTATTATCTGACGAGATAAATAAGAGTATAAATCAAACACTTAGTCGTACCTTGCTTACATCAGCAACAACACTAATAACCGTATTCTTTTTATTCTTTTTTGGCGGCAGTGTGATACATGATTTCGCACTTGCACTTATGATAGGGATTATTGTAGGAACCTATTCTTCAATATTTGTAGCAAGTAGTTTTCTTGCTGCATTTGGAATTAGTGCACCACCTAAACCTCGAGAAAAAGTTATCTCTGGAGAGGTTGTTTAGTTTTAGTTATTTGCATAAGAATACTCTGTATAATATGAAGATATAATACTAGGATATGATATGTAAGATATATAATATGAAGATATAAAAAAAGGCTGTGTATGTATTACACAGCCTTTTTTTATGTGATATTTTTTTAATTAGAACCATTTTTGCAAACTTTAGATAACTTATAGATTTATAATTTAGTTAGTTTTTAATTAGAACCATTTTTACAAATTTTAATTATAACTTATAAAATAGTAGTTTAATCGTTTTAAATTAGAACCATTTTTGCAAATTTTAATTATAACTTATAAAATAGTAGTTTAAGCATTTTTAATTAGAACCATTTTTTCGCAAAGAGGAAACCACAGGGCTCGCTTTAAAAAGCTACCCTAAGTTTTCCTCTCTGCACTCTCCATCCTTAACCAACAAACTCTCAATTTTG
>CAMQUX010000098.1 GCA_947037905.1 uncultured Desulfovibrionaceae bacterium
TGAGTATATTAAATACATTGATGAAAATGATGAAGAGTATCTTAAAATACTCAATGCTCCTTGGCAGCCAGTTAGTTTAACGCCACATAGCGATACTGAGTTCTATCCACCACTCGTTGAAGATGAAAAATTTACTCAATTTCTTTTTCATATTTTTGATCAAGATTTAACTCTTGCACGACGGGTCTCACTTTATGGTGTAGGACATCATGTAAATAAAACCTACACACGTATTGTAGTTCTCTATACCATGTTTAGACAAACTCAAAATATCTTACTGCGTCCATTCTATGCACTGCGAAATGCCCTCAGAAAAATTCGGAAAAATTAAAATAAAAAAAAGTCATTTAAAATTAACTTAATTTTAAATGACTTTTTTTTATTAAAGTATAAGCATCTAAGCACTCATTTTTTTATTGAATATATTTTCTGTATTATTTTTTGTTAGCATAAGTTTCTCACTCTATTATTTCCACTCTATACTGTTTTCACACCGCATTATTTATTCTCTGCTTTATTTTCACATGGCATGATTTTTCACTCTGCACTCACTTTTGCTCATCATTTTTTCTGTATCATATAAATAAACGCTATACTTTTAGATGAGATTTATTAAAAAGCATACTAAGCTTTTATAGTATTTCTCTTATTTCTCTTAAAAAAAACTTCAAACAAATACACTTTACGTGTCTAGTTTGAAGTCATCTTATTCAATTGGTGCCGAGGGAGGGACTCGAACCCTCATGAGCGTCGCTCACTACCCCCTCAAGATAGCGTGTCTACCAATTCCACCACCTCGGCTTGAACTTGTATTTTTATGTATTTTAAGCAAAAAAGTCAACTTATATTTGATGCTCCTTTGCTAATAAATATTTAAGCTCATAAAGACCCTCGTATTCTTAAGAAATACTTATGCGCTGTGTGCTTAGTCCTTTCTTTTGTAAAATATAATCTAAAAATTTAAAAGTAATATATTCTTATGTAACACTGCTTGAATTTTATAAGAAATATCTTCTTAAAATATACTCCTATTTGCATTTACTGGATGAGAAATTTTAGGACTATAAGAAGTCGATATTACTCAAGGTCTACTCTCATTTATCTCCTATAAATGGGGATCTTCTTATATGGTTTATAGCATGTGTGCTGTGTTATGTAGAGCTATGTCGTGTAAAGCCATGTTAGTGTAAAGTAGAGTACAAATAAATCATACTATTTTAAGATTATTTCACCAAAAAGAGAGCCTCCACTTGGGAGACTCTTTTTTATTAAATCATTAATTATTAATTTATTAATTAATTCATAAGCAAGTTTGGTAAGAATAGTACAAGATTTGGGAACGCAACCATAAGGAAGATGGTACCAATTGTAACTATTAAGAAAGGTATTGCTTTTACAGATATTTCTTCTAAAGAAGCACCTGATATACCAGAGGCGATGAATATATTTTCGCCAAGTGGAGGAGTTGAGAATCCAATCCCACAACAACAAACTAAAACAACTCCAAAGTGAATAGGATCAACTCCAAAAGCTGTCATAACAGGAAGCAGTACTGGCGTTACTAGTAAAATAATAGCCAGTGTTTCCATAAACATACCTAAGAAAAGAAGCATTGTGACAACTAAAATCCATACAACAGCTATACTGCTAGTAAAGGAAAGCATCATCTCAACAATTTGATCTGGTATTCTATACTGAACAAGTAATCGTCCAAACGCATAGGCTGTGAACATGATAATAAGAACACGCCCTGTAAGCCATGATGCAGTTTGTAAGCTACGAAAAACTTGTGACCATTTAAGTTCTTTATGAATAAAAAATCCTACAAAAAGAGTATAAAAGATAGCAACAACAGCAGCTTCTGTTGGTGTAAACAGACCGCTATATATACCACCTAAAATGATAACAGGTGCAAGTATTGCCCAAATACCTTCTTTTGCAGATTGTTTTAATTTTCTCTCAACTTTTACAACACCTTCTGTTAAATTAGGGTTCTTACGGCACATAAAATAATGTGCAACAATAAGTCCAAAAGCAATTAAAAGACCAGGAATAACACCACCTAAAAACATTTTAGTGATAGATTCCCGTGCTGAAACACCATAAATAACCATTGGAATACTTGGCGGGATAATGATACCAATACCACCTGCAGTAGCACAAGCAGCAGCAGCATATCCTTTATCGTATCCACGGTTCATCATGGCAGGAATCATGAGCATTCCAACAGCCGCTGTTGTAGCTGGCCCTGAGCCAGAAATAGCACCAAAAAATACACAAGCAAGTGTTGTTGTTATTGCAAGACCACCTTTTACAGAGCCTACAATATTTTCTGCCACATCAATAAGCCGTTTTGATATACCTGCAACTTCCATTAAAGCTCCTGCAAGTACAAATGCAGGTAGTGCCATAATTGGGAAGGAATTTACTGAGTTAAAAGCTATTTGAATAAGAACTCCAAGGTCTTGCCCTACGTATAAAAATCCGCATAGTGATGCTATTCCTAAAGATATAGCAATAGGAGCTCCACCTAAAAGAAGCATTACAAAAGAGCCAAAAAGAACTTGCGTCATGGTAAAATGTGCTTGTAAAAAGCTTCCAAAATCTGTTAATAAAGTTTCCATTCTTTTCCCCCTTTAGTTAGTTTCTGCTAGAGTAGCTTTACTGTTTTCAATTTCTGCTTTATCCGGATCAACAAGTTCTACCTTTAAAATAAATTTTAAGACATTTACTTGAATGATACGAATTGACATAAGAGTGAAACTAATTGGGAAAATAAGGTAAACTGCCCAAAGCTGCCAATTAAGAGCAGGTGATGCATATGGAAATTCTTTTAAGAACATAACTTCTTGATAGCCTTTCCAAACCATTATGTAGTTAAAGAATAACCAAATAGCATCCGCAATAAGCATGAATATATCACCAACTATTGGTTTAAAGAGCTTAAACTGGATGAGAACTCGGTTATGAGCACTTAAGCGAGCGGCAAAAGATGCACCGAAAAATACAAACCAAACAAAAGAAAAACGAGCTACTTCTTCAGTCCAAAAAAGTGGTATTCCCAAAGCTCTGAAAATTACCTGCATAAAAATAATCAAAGTAAAAAATGCTAACAAAAACTGACAAATATATGACTCTACATGATCTAGTAGCGCTAAAATTATTTTTTTCCCCATAAAGTCCCCCCTAATACAAAAAAGCGAGTTGAAATAAAATCCAACTCGCTTTTTATTATTCTACTATTTTTTTTTGCCCATTGCTTTTAGATACTCATCAACGGCTTTTTGTCCGCCAAGGAAATCTATCATTTGAGGCCATACTTTTTTTACAGCTACATCTTTCCACTTAGCTTCATCTTGAAGAGTGTCAATTTTGATGCCACTTTTGATTAGTTTTTGTTTTGCTATATTACTTTCGGTTAATACGAATGCTAAACAATATTCTTGTGCTTCACGACCAGCTTGAACTACCATAGTTTGGTCTTCTTTAGACATTCTTTTCATAGCACGCATACTTGCAACAAGTGGTTGTACTTGGTAAGTATAATGTACTTCAGTTATATATTTTTGCACTTCGTTAAATTTGAATGCAAGGAATGTGATATAACCAAAACACTGTCCATCAACAACACCTTGTTGTAGTGCTGTGAAAGTTTCAGGCCATGAAATCGGCACTGGATTTGCTCCCCATGAGCGATAAGTTTCTAAAAGAACTGCACTTTGTGGTACACGGAATTTTAGACCTTTAATGTCTGCAAGTTTTTTAATAGGACGTTTTGAGTTAGAAATATAACGATAATCGGTATAAGTCCAAGCTAAAACTTCAAATCCGCCTTCTTTTCTTGCATATGAGTTAATTAATTCATGTGCTGGTCCTGTTGTTCCACGTACAACATCATAAATATCTTCATAAAGATATGGAAGAGTCATTACACCCATTTTATTAACAAATGGTACTGTATTTGCTATTCCAACAATAGCGAAATCAAGATTACCTGAGCGAACATTTTGAAGCATTTCTACTTCACTTCCAAGCTGACCACTTGGAAAAATTTGTACTTCGATTTTGCCCTTACTTCTTGCTTCAATGATTTCTTTAAAACGTGAAGATACAGCACCCATTTCTGAATCTAATGGATCGCCTTGACCTAAACGTAAAATCGTTTTTGCATCCGCTGACACAGCGCTTGCTGTAAGCATTGCTACACTTAACAACGCAACCATTAAAATATTTACACTTCGCTTCATCATAAATAGAACCCTCCTAAATAATTATAATACACTAGACTAAAGAGTGTTGTGAAAAAAAGAACAATCTGACACCCTTTGAATTATTTATAACACGACTATTATAATAATGTCAATTTTATTTATAAATATCTCGCTTTATTTAGAAATAAACAGCTATACCAACAATAACTAGCTATTGCAGAACGTGACTTGACCGCTCATATATTATGCTTTTTTTTACATAAAACAATCCAGTATGTTCTTTTTTGCACAATCTTTTGCAGATGAAAACAGTATTTTCCATTCATTCTTTAGATACTTTTTATGCGTAATATTTTGTACTATTACAGTTACAGCTCATTAAATAGAATATATTTTGTACTTTTTAAGTTATCCTCCCACCTATATTGGGCTCTATTACGCAAGGAACCATATACCCATACATATGCGTGTATAAAAAAAATCCAGCTTTTATGATTTCTGCGATTGCATATTGCAAGCATCGTAGAAAAAATTGCTGGATTTATAAAAATATATTTTAAATTCGTTTTAGCGAAATACAAAAAACCTATTCTTCAGTAGTTTCTGTATTTTGTTTTTCTTCTTCTTTTTTTCTTCGCTTCTCCATTTGCTTTTTCCGCATAACACGAAAACGAAAACTAGCTAATGCTCCCACTAGTAACCCTAACCATACAGCACGTTCAAATGGAATAAGCCCTGTAATGCTCACAAGCACCCCTATTGCCCCGCCTGAAAATAAACCTTTCACCATATCTGCTAACACTGTTGAAAATTCTTTGTTCTTTTCTGCATCTGTTTTCATAAAAATATCTCCTACTTCCGTTAATCTTTTTTAAATTTACTCTATTTTTTACTGTTAGTATATTTTTTTATTCTATTTTCATATTGACAACTATTATCAAATTCAATAAGGTCAAAAAACAATTTAGGGGGAATATTATGGATGAAATGATAAATTTACGAAAAATTGGGATGAATGAACCATTTATAATTCGAAGCATTGCAGCTCAGGGTGAGTTAGGGCGCAGAATTCGTGATATGGGACTTATACCTGGAACTGAGGCAGTTGTTATTGGAAAAGCGCCTCTAAACGACCCTGTTGCTCTTAGAATGAAAGACTTTACACTCACTTTACGAAACAGTGAAGCTGATCATATTATGATTACAAAGATTGAGGATAAATAGATGTCAAAACAATTTGCTCTTGCAGGAAATCCAAACTGCGGAAAAACTACTCTTTTTAATGAGCTCACTGGTGCACGGCAGCATGTTGGTAACTGGCCTGGTGTTACGGTCGATAAAAAATCTGGCGAAACTACTTTTGAGGGCGAAGT
>CAMQUX010000099.1 GCA_947037905.1 uncultured Desulfovibrionaceae bacterium
TTTTGAGCTTATCTATTTTGAGCTTATCTATTTTGAGCTTATCTATTTTGAGCTTATCTATTTTGAGCTTTATTTGAATATGGATATGGATTAGCTATTAAGTAATAATAAAAATCTACATATTCTATTTTTCATTTTTTTTAAGTTCCCCGCTTGATTTTCTCTCCAAAGGAGTAACAGCAACAACTAAAACAGAAACTTCTCGTGCTCCTGCCTTTTTCAAAATTTCTATACACTCTTTTATTGTAGCACCTGTTGTGTATACATCATCTAGCAACAATATATGCTTTCCTTTCACTAAATCACCTTGCACATGAAAGGCATTTTTTAAATTAAGTAAGCGCTGTTTCCGTTTTAATTTATGTTGAACTGGAGTATTTTTTATTCTTAGCAAGATATTTTTGTCGACTAAAATGCCTGTATCTTTCATTTTATTTGCAAGCACTAAACTATGATTTATGCCTCTTTTGAAAAGACGCTTTTTATGTATAGGTACTGGAATGATAATATCTGGAAAAGTATTTTTATGAAAAGAACAAGAAAAAGCATCTATAAGCAGTAGTTCGAATAATTTTAAACTGTTCGTATTTTGATAAAATTTCAATTGATGTAAATATTTTATTATCTGCCCATCGTAACAGGTACTAAAAGCAAAAGTCGTCCATGGTGTTTTATTTTCTAAACAAAAGGAACAATATTCTCCTTTATTTTCTAAAAGAAAACCACATTTCTTGCATTGTCTCTTTTCAATATATAAGTCTTTTCTGCACGAAAGACATAAGACATCATGCGCATGCACAAAAGGCGTTGTACATAAAAGACAACGCCTCTCTAAATATAAACTTTTCAAAAAAGTTACTATTTTCACTTTCATATCTATTTTTATTCGCATTCTCCAGCCTGCCAGAGTCTTTCTCCAAGTGATATAAGCTGTTCAGTTAAATCTTCACATTTTAATAAATCGTCAAAATTATCAATCCCATATGCTAGTATAGTATCTTTTAACGATAAATTGAGTGTATTATAGAAACAATGTAAACTTAACTTTGCACCTTCAAAAAGTTTCTTACCGTGCTCTTGTCCGCCATATAAAAATGTAAAAACTGCCTTTTTTTGCTCAATATTTTCATGCTCTGTCTTTTTATACTCTGTAGAATTACGAGCTTTATGCCAAAGTGGTTGAGATCTATCCATTATGGCTTTTATCCGAGCTGGTAAAGCGTAGAAATAAATAGGACTTAGAAAAACAATTGCAGAAGCATTTTCAATAAGCTGTAAAAATTTAGGCATATCATCATTTTTATTAAGCACACAAACAAAAGGTTCTACTGCGCATTTATTACACGCTATGCAATGCTCAATACTATAATCACACACTGATACAACAGTTGCATCACCATTAACTTTTTGCATACCTTGTAAAATTTTCTCACAAGCACTCTTACTATTGCCGTGCTTTCTATGACTACACAGTACAATAAGTGGTATTTTTTTGGACATAGTATATACCGATCATACTAAATATTTATTTTACAAATTGATTTTCTGCCATCTCGTCTGCAACATTAGTAACTATACCATGCCCTGGATAAATTATTGTTTCAGAAGGAAGAGTAAAAATTTTCTCTTTAATAGAGTTCAAAAGTAACTCCTGACTTCCCAAAGAAAAATCAGTACGCCCGATACTTCTATAAAAAATAACATCACCAACAATGATACTTCCAGCTTTTGGGCAATAAAGACAAATACTACCTGGACTGTGCCCTGGAGTATGTAGCACACTAAAAGTAACTTCACCGAAGCTATATTCTTTTTCTTCTAAAGGTATAAATGTATATTCTTCAACAAGCTGTGCGCCAAAAATAGCACCTGTGCCAAGATCAGATTTTTTCATATCCTCATCACCAGCGTGGGCATAAATTGACACGCCTGTTGCCTTTGAAAGTGGTGCATTACCATATACATGGTCAAAATGAAGATGTGTGTTCACAATTGCCTGTAGTGTTAAATCTTTTTCTTTTAAATACTGCAAAATTACTTCAACTTCCCAACCAGGATCAACAACTACCGCATCTTTTCCTTCTATAATAATATAAGAATTAACTTCAAAAGAACTTATTACAAGTGTTTCAATATGCATAATACTCTCCTATTCATAAAATAATTATTTTATTTCAAACTTTATTTTTATTTTTTATTATAATATTAAACATTATATCAATAAATACAGACATTTTAAGTATTTATTATTTTATTAATTAGATTCTTCGCCCAAAAGCTCCGTGACTGGACGAACAGAAATATTTGCTGTTGCTAAAAGATTCTGCAAATGCCCTAAGAGACCCAAATCATGTTCATTTTTTTGTATTAATTCTTTTATAGCAACTGCAGGATCTTTTGCTTTTGCATACGCTCTATTTGTGAGCATTGCAGCGTAAGTGTCTGCCACAGCCATGATACGTGCAAGCATTGTAAAGTCTTTTCCTGATATTTTTCCAGGATAGCCATTTCCAGTCATTTTTTCATGATGACGTAATACTGGTTCTTCTATTTCTGGATATTTTAAATCGAGCTTTGTAAGCATTTCATAGCCAACTGTCGGATGCCGTGTTACTTTTTGCATTTCATCATTTGCTAAGCTAGTTTTCTTATCTCGCACAAATGCTGGCATTTTTGTCATACCCACATCATGAATAAAAAATCCAAGTACGACCCTATCAAATTTCTTACGAACTAGACGTTCTTGCGAAAAATCTTTAGCATAAACAATTACATATAATGAAAGTGCAAGAATAGCACTATTAAAACTATGCTCTGCAAGATTATGTGTAGGGTGCAGTCTGCGTAAAAAAGCTTTTGTTCTATATATATCTTCTACGAGATATTCTACTAAAACAGCGAGATCATCTTGCAAAAGTGTTAATGTTCGAGCAAGGGGTTCTTCTAAAAAAGCTCGCACTCGACGAGTAAGTGCATCAATAAATACATCTACAATTTCATGCTCTTTTAAATTTCTATCTAAAATTACTAAATCTAACTGATGGCTTATATGTTTTACATAAATTGAATAGTCTGCTCGGGAAAAAAATATGAGCTCTTCATCTACTAACTGATACATCTCTTCAATTTGTTCATTGGAAAGCCTTCCACCAACCTCATAAAATGAAACGACTCGTGAAACATCTTCTTTAAATTTATAAATATTTAAAGGTGGGCGATATTTATGAAAGCTACCCAAGATAGCTTTATTTACTTGATAGAACTCCTCATTAAGGAGATCTTTTTCTGTGCTTATTTTACTGCTCATTGTGCCTACTTTTCAAAAATTTTTACAAGATTAGTTAGTATTTTTCCTGAATTTTCTTCAGATTGTCCAGCGAGGATAATAACCTTATCCCCTTTCTTAAATGTATTATTCTTTCGTATAAATTCTTCTGCTCGCTCTTGATGGTTCTGAATATCACTACTAGGAGTTATGGGAGTAACACCGTAAGAAAAACCCATAAAATTTCGCACATTACTATCTGGCGACAGAGAATAGAGACTTTGCCTTGGGTGAAATGCTGCAATATTTCTTGTTGTTGCACCAGAAATACTGTGAATAACAATAGCCTGACAGTCTAATTTTTCTGCTAATAAACATGCTGTATGTGCTAATAACTTTGATATTGGCACATCTGCTATGGCTAGCGTGGTATATAAATCTTTACGCTCTGTGCGGAAAGATTCTGCATTTGTTGCAATTTTTCGCATAAATCCAACTGCTTTTGCTGGATACTGCCCTATTGCAGTTTCCTCTGAAAGCATGACACAATCTGCGCCATCTAAAATAGCATTCGCAACATCTGAAACCTCTGCGCGCGTTGGCAGAGAGCTTGAAACCATGGATAATAACATTTGCGTTGCTACTATTACTGGTTTTGCATGTGCATTGCATTCTTTTATAATACGTTTTTGCAGCGCTGGCAACATTGCCATATCACACTCTACACCTAAATCTCCACGTGCGACCATTATTGCATCGGAAACCATTATTATTGCTTCTAAATTATCCATAGCATTCTGCCGTTCTAATTTAGCAATGATTGGGAGTATTTTCCCAATTTTACGCATTTCCTCTCGAAGCAGTTCAATATCTGCTGCTGTTTGCACATAAGACATAGCAACTGCGTCCACTCCAAGTTTCATCCCTAGGCGTAAATCTTCTGCATCTTTTATAGTGAATGCTGCTATTGGCGTTGTTTTTCCAGGAAAAGCAACACCTTTACGTGGCGGGACAATTCCTGCACCTTCTGCTCGTATTTTTACCAAATCATCATTAATTTTTTGAGTAACGCTAAACTCAAGCATTCCATCGCTAAGAGCTAAAGAATCGCCCACTTGTAATGAACTTACTAAGTCTGGAAAATCTAAACAAATATACAAATCTGTTGGGAGTATATCAGAGCTAGAGGCAGCTTTTTTTGTGCCAAAATACACAACTTCATCTTTTGCAATTTCAAGTGTACCACGCCCAATATCTGCGGTACGTATTTTAGGCCCAGACAAATCTTGCATAATAGTAAGAATTTGCCCACTCTCTTTCTCAACTTCTCGTATCTTAGGGATTATCTCAGAAAAAAAGCTTGCGTCACCATGAGAAAAATTTAAGCGAAAAATATTTGCACCAGCTTGAACAAGTTCAAATATAGCTTCCTTACTTGATGTCATGGGTCCCAAAGTTGCTATAATTCTTGTCCGCATATATTCCCTTCTCTAAGTACTTAAATCTATCAATCTTGATAAAAACATATTCTGCACAGAATCTTCATTTTTTACAACTAAAAACTTTCTTTTCTTTTTATTGCTTTTTTTAATAAATATCCTTGACAATTTTCTTTTTTCAGGCAAATTATAAAAAAAGTGGTAGAAAGTGGAATTAAGTGGGAACAAGTGGTATGATTTTTAAAGGGCACGCAAACAGAAGTCTCGACGACAAAGGAAGAATAACACTTCCTGTTGATATTAAGGATACTCTTTTAGAAGAAAATCCTGAAGGGAAAGCTGTGCTCACTTTTTTTGATAACTGCATAGTAGGGTTCACGCCCAAAGAATGGACAGTTGTTGAAAGTGAGATGCAAAAAATCAGAAACCCGAGCAGGCAGGTGCGAAACTTTATCCGTGTGCTTCTTTCAGGATCTGAAACTGTCATTCCAGATAAACAAGGAAGAATAGCGCTACCAATACATTTACGACAAAATGCAAAGATACAAAAAGATATAATAGTAGCAGGTGTTGGTAATCGTTTTGAAATTTGGGACACACAAGCATTCCACGCTTTACTTGAGCTTAACTACGACGATGTTGCGCAAGAACTTGCACAGCATGATGTAAATCTTCCTTTTTAAGAATACCATGAGCACAGAAGAAAAAAACTTAGCAACCATACACACCTCGGTAATGCCAGATGAAATACTTCATTGGCTAAATCCAAAATCAGGTGGAAGATATATAGATGGAACACTTGGACTTGGCGGGCACAGCCTTCGTTTGCTTGAAAAAACAAACGGTGAGATTGAAATTGCAGGTTTAGATAG
>CAMQUX010000100.1 GCA_947037905.1 uncultured Desulfovibrionaceae bacterium
CAAAGAAATTATAGAACAAGCAGATGTGATTATTTACGATTATCTTGCGAACCCAGCGTTTCTTAAGTATGCAAAAAAAAATGCAGAGGTGCTTTATGTTGGCAAAAAAGCAGGGGCACATACTTTACCGCAGGAAGAAATAAATAAGCTCATAGTAAAATCTGCACAAAGTGGTAAAATGGTCGCACGCTTAAAAGGTGGCGATCCGTATGTTTTTGGTCGTGGTGGAGAAGAGGCAGAAGAGTTAGTTGAGGCTGGTGTTGAATTTGAAGTGGTGCCAGGTGTTACAGCAGGAGTTGCAGCAGCAGCGTATGCAGGTATTCCTGTTACGCATAGAGATTACACTACATCTGTATGTTTTATTACAGGTCATGAGGATCCAACAAAAGAAGAATCAGGGCATTCTTGGGAAATTTATGCAAAAAGTACAAGCACTCTTGTCTTTTATATGGGCGTAAAAAATCTTCCAATGATTGCAGCAAATTTAATAAAACACGGGCGTCCAGCTGATACCCCTGTGGCACTTGTTCGCTTTGGTACACGCCCAGAGCAAGAATCTTTTGTGTCCGATTTAGCGCACGTTGCGGCGGAATCTGAAAAAAGAAACTTTCAAGCACCTTCTATTATTATAGTCGGTGGCGTATGTAATCTATATAATAAACTTTCTTGGTTTGAAAAAAGACCTTTTTTTGGAAAAGGAATTGTTGTTACCAGAGCAAGAGAGCAGGCGAGTACGTTAGTTAAAAACCTAAACGAGCTTGGTGCGAAAGTTTTTGAATTCCCAACTATTGAGATAAATTCTTTAGATTCAAGTACTTTTGATGCTGATATAGAATATCTAACGTATTATGATTGGGTTATTTTTACCTCTGTAAATGGTGTAAAATGTTTTTGCGATCGTATGAAAGAATTAAAAAAAGATGCACGAGCTTTTGCAGGAGTTTCTATAGCAGCTATTGGGCCAGCAACAGCAGAAGAACTTGAAAAATATGGACTTATTGCAGATTTTGTTCCAGAAAAATATATGGCAGAGTATGTATTAGAGGGGCTTTTAGAGCGAGGCATTGCGGGCAAGAAAGTTCTTATCCCACGTGCAAAAGTTGCACGTGATGTGTTGCCAGAATCGCTAAAAAAAGAAAACGCCACTGTAAAAGTGCTGCCAGTATATGAGACAAGCCTAGCAGACTCAGATGTAAATGAAATTCTTGAAGCTTTAAAAGAGAAGAAAATACAATATATTACATTCACAAGCTCAAGTACAGTTGAGAACTTTTTTGCTAAAATTCCAAAAGAAACTTTTGATAATATGAGAGATAGTGTAAAATTTGTAAGTATTGGGCCAATAACAAGTAAAACACTTGCAGGCTATGGTTTTAAAGCAGATCTTGAACCTGTAGATTATACTATTCCAAGTCTTGTAAGTGTTATGATTGGCGAAGTATAAATCTTAGTATTTTAAATACTTTAAGATACTAAACATGAGCCTAAAATAAGTTTAAAAATAGTATCTGCATAGTAAATAAAAGTATCTGTTTGATTAATAAATTAAAAAAATACACCGTAATGTAAAAATTATGGTGTATTATAAGTACTGTAAATCTCATTAAGAAGAGTACAGACACTAGACTATAACATAATAAAGATTATATATTAAAGATATTAGAGAATAAATAAGGGTGTATTTATGGCTTTACAGCTAGCAGTTCTTCTTTCAGGAGGAGGCTCAAATTTCCGATCTATTTGTGAACATATCGATAGTGGCGTTTTAGACGCTGAAATTAAAGTGGTCATATCAAACAAAGAAGATGCTGGAGGTTTAGCTATAGCTAAAGAATATGGCTATAAAAATTATTATGTTGATCCTAAAAAATATAGTTCTAAAAAAGAATATGACGCAGCTTTAGTTTCCATAATTCATGATACGGGGCTAACAAAGGACAATGGAGCAGTTATTTTAGCAGGCTATATGCGTTTAGTATCAGAAGATTTTTTAGCAAATTTTCCATGGCGAGTACTTAATATTCATCCATCACTTTTGCCGTCTTTTGTGGGACTACATGGTCAAAAACAGGCTGTGGATTACGGAGTAAAACTTGCAGGGTGCACGGTGCATTTTGTAATCGAGGAAATGGACGCAGGGGCAATAATTATACAGGGCGCAAGAGCTCTTGATGCAGATATTGATGAAAAAACTGCCGTAGGTTTAATTTTAGAGATGGAACATCGTATGTATCCGCAGGCAATAGAATGGCTTTCAAAGGGAAGACTAGAAATTAAAGGACGAAAAGTAGTTCTTTTAAACACTGAAAAAAATACATCGCAAATAGGAACAAAGAATTTTCTTATAAATCCTCCTCTTGAAGAGGGCTTTTTTAAGGAATAAGTTAAACAATTTGCGAAGTTTTAATAATATGCCGGTTTAATAGTTTAATCACGTAATAATTGAATAAATTCAATGGTTTAAAAGTTTGATAATTAAAGAAAATGATACTTTAAAATTTTTCGATACGAAGAGCTATAGAAAATTAAAAAATATCATAAAAAGAGGTTATATGTTTGGTTCTAGTTCACATATATCAATATCAGATAAACAAATAATGTTCCGGTTTTTAGATATTGTCGATGGTGCAAGTATTGGCTTAACAAAAGAAAGTTTTGCTACATGGCCAGCAGATGTGCAGGGGCTTATGCTCTCTTTTGCAACTGAGCTCTTCTTAGTGCGTTATAATCCGTATATATCAGCAGAACTTGTGCGCAAAAGTGTAGATAGACGTTGCGGACTTATGCAACCAACTCTATCTATTGAATATTTAGATATAATAAAAGCAGCCATTCAAAAATTTTGGCAGTGTTATCAGATAGAAGAAGATTATGAGTTAAAAGTTTTAGAAAAACTGCAAAAATTTCTTCCAGAAGAATGCATAGGAACTTCAGCAAATTGTAGGGTTGAGTGTGCAACAGATGCAACAGATTTGCGTGTAGAGCTTCCTCTTTTTGTACTGTTTCCAAAGACTGTTGAGCAAATACAAAAAATAATAAAATTAGCTCATGAGGTTGATTTATCACTTATTCCACGAGGTGGTGGAACGGGCGCAACAGGTGGTGCTGTGCCAATTTTTGCTAGAACCGCTATCCTTTCTCTTTCACGCTTTAAGAAAATTATTAAAATAGATGAGGAAAAAAAACTTCTTCATGTACAGGCAGGCGTAATAACAGCCACCGCCGTAAGTGCAGCCGCAGAAAAAGGATTACTTTTCACAGTGGATCCAGCCTCAAAAGCTGGTTCATCTTTAGGTGGAAATATATCAGAAAATGCAGGCGGCCCGCTTGCTTTTGAGTACGGGAGTACAATAGATAATATTTATTCGTATGAGATGGTAACTCCGAAAGGGGATATCATAAAAATTAAAAGACAAAATCATCCTTGGCATAAAATGCACGCAGGTGAAACAGCTAGCTTTGATATTTATGATGAAAAAGATACGTTGCTTCGTACTATTTCTTTTCAAGGGGAAGATTTACGAACAATAGGACTAGGCAAAGATGTTACCGATAAATTTTTAATGGGTCTACCAGGTATTCAAAAAGAAGGTATAGACGGAATTATAACTGAAGCTGTATTTATACTGCACCCTAAATTACGCCATACACGAGTTCTGTGTTTAGAATTTTATGGACGCTCTATGGTGAACGCAATGCATACAATAAAAGATATTGTTGCCATGCGAAATGATATAGAGAAAAGGGGCGATCTAGTCACTATTTCTGCGCTGGAAGAATTTGGTGCAAAATATGTACAGGCAATACAGTACAAAGCAAAATCAACAATATATAGTGGCAATCCAATTTCAGTTCTTATTGTTCAGTTAGATAGTAATGAAAAAGAAATTCTCCTGCAAGCAGTAGATAATGTTGTAAAACTAACAGCTGCATATGAAGGCGTGGATGCTTTTGTTGCAAAAGATGCAAAAGATGCAGAACTTTTTTGGGAAGATAGGCATAGATTATCAGCTATCGCAAAAAGAACATCAGGATTTAAAATTAATGAAGATATAGTTATCCCAATTGATAAAATTCCAGAATTCGCACAATTTTTAGAGCAGTTAAATTTAAAATATCTCGGGAAAATATTTGCAAAAGCTTTAGGGCGCATTGGAGAAGCAATAGATATAAGCACTGATACGCAGATAGAAGATGCACAAAAGAAAGCGGTTGCTATCATACGAGGAGAAATTCTTGCAAGCGAATTAAGCGATGAAGAATTTTATCTTGGAGTTTATAAATGCTTTAAAAATTTACAAGATACTTTTCCGCAGCATGAAAAAGTTATAGCAGAAAATAAACAAATGCTCGAAAATCAGCGCATAATAATAGCTAGTCATATGCATGCTGGTGATGGCAACTGTCATGTAAATATTCCAGTTAATTCAAATGATGCAGAAATGCTTGAGCAAGCACACCAAGCAGTAGAGGAAGTTTTTGAAACAGTTTTTGCGCTCAATGGAGTAATATCTGGCGAACATGGCATAGGGCTTACAAAAATTAACTTTTTAGCACAATCAAAAATTGATGCTGTTTTAGCATACAAAGAAGATATTGATGAAAAAAATATTTTTAATCCTGGCAAACTCACAACTAGAGAATTGCCAAGTAAACCGTATACTTTTTCTTTCAATAGTCTCATAGGAGATTTAGAAAAAACAGCGTTAAAAGATAAAGAAAATTTAATTCATTTTTTAAAAAGTGTTCAAACATGCACTCGCTGTGGTAAATGTAAACAAGTATGCCCAATGTATCACCCACGCTCACGTTTAATGTTTCATCCGCGTAATAAAAATATTTCGCTAGGTGCTCTTATTGAGGCTATTTATTACTCACAAATTCAAAATGGACAGCCAGAAGCAAGTTTACTGGAATCTTTACGAGAAATAACAGAACACTGCACTGGTTGTGGGAAATGTGCGAGTGTTTGTCCTGTAAATATTGATTCCGCAGAAAGTACCTTGCATATACGCTCTTTTTTAGAGCATAAGAAAAAGGGCGGACATCCTATAAAATCTTTCTTAATGCATACTGCTGCGAAAAATCCTACTATAAGACTTCCTCTTTTCGCAAAAGTTATGGCTCTTGGGCAGGCAGTACAATCTCATGGTGTGCCGCTTATTCCACATGCGATTCGAAAGAAGATAGATACTCCAATACTCCGTACGCCAACACCGTCCATGAGTTTTCGAAACTTAATAGAACTTTTAGATTTAACAGAAAATTCGTTCTTTCAAAATGCATCAGCAGAAGATACACGTGCGGTCTTATATTTTCCTGGTTGTGGCGCAAGCATATTTAATAGCTCAATTGGCATGGCGACTGTGTATCTTTTACTAAAAGCTGGTCAAAATGTACTACTGCCAAATAAACAACTTTGTTGCGGATATCCTTTGTTATCAGCAGGGCATGATGAAGCCTATAAGGTAAATAGACACAGAAATGTTCAGATACTCTCAGACCTTATTGCAGATGCAAGTAAGGC
>CAMQUX010000101.1 GCA_947037905.1 uncultured Desulfovibrionaceae bacterium
CAGGATTATCTTGAGGCAGCAAAATGGTATGAACTAGCAGCCAAGCAAGGTAATGTCAGCGCACAGAATAACCTTGGGTTATTGTATGAGAATGGTCAAGGAGTAGAACAGGATTATCTTGAGGCAGCAAAATGGTATGAACTAGCAGCCAAGCAAGGTAATGAAAGTGCACAATTTTTTCTAGGTATACTGTATGAAAAAGGCCATGGCGTGCCACAAGATTATAAAAAGGCTATGAGCTGGTATAAAAAATCAGCCGAGCAAGGTAATGAAAATGCACAATTTTATTTAGGGCTACTGTATAAGAATGGACAAGGAGTAGTACAAAATTATACCGAGGCAGCAAAATGGTTTGAAAAAGCAGCTGAACAAGGCAACGTCTATGCACAAAATAGTCTTGGGATAATGTATGAGGAAGGGCAAGGAGTGGAACAGAATTATTTTGAGGCTGTAAAGTGGTACAAGAAATCAGCCGAGCAAGGTGATGAGGGTGCACAATATAATCTTGGAATAATGTATTATGATGGTCAGGGAGTGGAAAAGGATAATATAGAGAGCTTCAAATGGTTTAGCTTATCTGCGAAGCAAGGTTATATATATGCACAACTTAGACTTGGTTTAATGTATTATTTTGGAGAAGGAACAGCACAGAATTATAAAGAAGCCTTCAAATTATTTGAATCATCTGCCATCCAAGGCAATGTAATAGCACAAGATTTTCTTGGAAAAATGTATAAAGAGGGTGAAGGGGTTTCGCAGGATTATGTCAAGTCTGTAAAGTGGTATAAAAAAGCAGCAGAGCAAGGTGATCCAGAATCACAATACAATACTGGAACAGCGTACTATGAGGGAAAAGGGGTTACTAAGGATTATGCTGAGGGCACAAAGTGGCTCGAATTATCAGCTAAGCAAGGTAATACATTCGCACAATATAGTATAGGCAAAGCATATTCTTTAGGTAACGGTGTAAAGCAAGATTATAAAAAGGCGTATGCATGGCTCTCTTTAGCTTGTTTTAACTCTAATAACCACGCAGAATATGTAGCGCTAAGAGATGAAGTTGTTCAAAATCTATCGAAAGAAGATCTCGCAACAGCGCAAAAATTATCAAAAGAACTATCTGCACAAATAAAAGATACAATAAAAGATAAAAAATAATAAGAACATATTAGCCAAGATAGTAAAAAATAAAGTAACTCCTCAATAAACTAGTATGTAATTTAAAATAATTACATAAGTAAATGATGAAATAAGCAAATAGATAAAATAGTAAATCATAACTGAAACGGATAAATAAAAGAGTAATTGAAACTAAGTAATTAAAAATACAAAAATACAAAAAGTAGTAATTAAAGTATACAAAAGAGTAGAAGAATAACAATGCAAAGTAAAAAATTATGTAAAATATCTAATTACAGAGTAGTTTTTTTTATATAGTATACGAAAATAACTGTTTATTTTAAAATGTTTTGGTTAAGAATCTATAAGAATGGGAGTTTTTATTATGTTTTACATAAGAAAAATATATATTATATTGTTTTTATTAAGTTTTATTTCTATATATTTTTCAGTAGAAACAGTAGAAATAGCTTTTGCTTCATCAAAGATAGCAACAGTCAAAAAAAAGGTGAAGCAAAGTGGCGCATCTGCTGCTATTGTAGCACTAGAAAAAAGAGCAGAGCAGGGTGATAAATCTGCCGTTTCAGCATTAGAAAAAAAAGCGAAACAAGGTGATGCATTTGCACAATCGAGCTTAGGTGGAATATATTATGATGGTAAAGGTGTAGCACAAGATTACAAAAAGGCTGTGTGGTGGTGTAGGAAAGCTGCACATCAAGGTTTATCTGAAGCACGATTTTTCTTAGGTGGAATGTATTATGACGGGCTAGGAGTAGAACAGGATTATAAGGAGGCAGCGAAGTGGTACGGATTAGCCGCCAAGCAAGGTTTAGCCGAAGCACAATATAGCCTAGGCATAATGTATGATGCAGGTAATGGAGTTGCACGAAATTATAAGGAGGCAGCAAGATGGTACGAGAAAGCTGCCCAGCAAGGTAATGCCGAAGCACAATATAATTTAGGCGTAATGTATTTTAAAGATGAAGGTGTAGAACAAGATTATAAAAAAGCCGCAAAGTGGTGTAAGCTAGCAGCCAAGCAGGGTTTAGCAGAAGCGGAATATAATCTAGGCGGAATGTATTATAATGGGCAAGGTGTGAAGCAGGATTATGTCGATGCAGTAACGTGGTACGGAAAGGCCGCAGAGCAAGGCAACGCAGCAGCACAGCATAGTCTCGGGATAATGTATGATGAGGGTAAAGGAGTGAAACAAAATTATAAAGACGCAGCAAAGTGGTACGGAAAAGCCGCCGAGCAAGGTAATCCAGATGCGCAATATAATTTAGGAGTAATGTATTTTAAAGGCGAGGGAGTTGGGCAGGACTATAAAAAGTCAGCGGAGTGGTTCGAAAAAGCAGCGAGACAAGGTTTAGCAAGAGCGCAAACCTCTAAGTAAGCAATCTCTAAGTAAGCAATTTTTTAAGTAAGCAATTTTTTAAGTAAGCAATCTTTGGAATTTATCACAATAGCTATGGAGTGATGGATAAGTACAAAAAGGCGAAGGTGTGAATTTCTTTAGTAACATTAGTTCTAGAATAAAAAGAATATATCTAGGCAGAAGTACAGCACTTAAAAGGTATCGAAAGAATTATCTGTGGACATAAATAATTCAGAATCAGAATCAAAATTAGATAAGCGAATAAGCGAATAAGCGGACAGGCGAATATAAATTAAATAATTAAGTAAACAATAATCAAGTAAGTAAAGTAATAAATACGAACTGGATACATATATAGATATATAAAATCTATAGGAGGTAGTAGTGATGTTGGTTATAAGGAATTTTTTTGTAATATTGTTTTTATTTGGGCTATTTTTATTTGGTTTTTCAGCACAACCGTCTATTGCTGCAAAGAAAGTTGATGTTGTAGCCTTAGAAAAAGTAGCTTTGCAAGGTAATGCAAATGCTCAATATAATCTTGGCTTAATGTATTATAATGGGCAAGGAGTGGTGCAGGATTATGTCCGTGCAGCAAAGTGGTTTGAGCTAGCCGCCAAGCAAGGTGATGCGATCGCGCAATATAATCTTGGAATAATGTATTATGATGGAAAAGGAGTAATGCAAGATTATAAAGAGGCACTGCGTAGGTACAGACTATCTGCAGAACTAGGTAATGCAGATGCACAGTACAATCTTGGTGTTATGTATTTTGAGGCTATTGGTGTGCCGCAAGATTACAAAGAAGTCACAAAGTGGTTTGAGCTAGCAGCTAAGCAAGATAATGCGGCTGCGCAATATAATCTTGGCTTAATGTATTATAATGGGCAAGGGGTGGAGCAAAGTTATAAAGAGGCAGTAAATTTATATAGATCAGCTGCAAAGCAAGACAATGCAGACGCTCAATATAATTTTGGGCTAATGTATTATGATGGTACAGGAATATCACAGAATTATAAAGCAGCTGTGAAGTGGTTTAGAAGAGCGGCCAAGCAAGGTAATGCAAAGGCACAATATAATTTAGGGCTAATGTATTATGCAGGAGAAGGACTGATAGCGGATTTTAAAGCTGCTACGCAGTGGTTTGAGCTAGCGGCTAAGCAAGGTGATGCAGATGCACAATATAATCTCGGGCTAATGTATGCTAATGGAGAAGGTGTGGCGGTGGATTCTAAAACGGCTCATGCGTGGATTTCTCTAGCATGCTTTCGTTCTAATAATCAAGAAGAGCATGTAGAAGCAAGAGATGCAATTGCTCGAAAATTATCAAGAGAAGAGATGCAAGTCTCTCAAAATTTATTAAGAAAACTAGCAACACAAATAAATGAAAATATACTTAAAAATCAAGCAGCAATTAAATAACTGGGTGGGTAAATAAGGAATTAAATAAAATAACACATATGAACTGAGTGCATATATCTCTGCAGAGGAGAATAAATATATACATAAAGGGAAAGAGTAATAATGCTGACCATGAGAAAAAGATTTATACTATTGTTTTTATTAAGCCTATTTTTAATAGGCTTTTTAGTGCAAACAGCTTTTGCTACAGAGCAAGTTAGTTTTACAGAGACCAAGCAAAAAGCCCAAGCAGGCGATGTTGTGGCACAATTAAATCTTGGGAATATGTATGTAACTGGGGAAGGAGTGGCGCAGGATTATAAAAAAGCTGCGAAATGGTTTAAGAAATCTGCTAAGCAAGGCAATACATCTGCGCAAAATAATATCGGGTTTATGTATTTAGAGGGCAAAGCAGTGTCTCAAAATTATAAAAAGGCACTGAAATGGTATAAATTATCTGCAACTCAAGGCGACGTAAATGCGCAGTTTAAACTTGGGAATGTGTATGATTTTGGTAAAGCAGTACCTCAGGATTTTAAAGAGGCTTTGAGGTGGTATGCACTAGCTGCCAAGCAAAATCATGTAGACGCACAATTTAATCTCGGCTTAATGTATTATAATGCTAAGGGAGTAGCTAAGGATTATAAAAAAGCACTAAAGTACTTTGAGTTAGCGGCTAGGCAAGGTGAGGGCTCGGCGCAAGTTAATCTTGGGTTAATGTATGTTCAGGGTCAAGGAGTGGCGCAGGATTATATACAAGGCTATGCGTGGGTTGCTTTAGCATGTGTAGGCCCTAGCAATAAAAAAAAACGTGCAGAACTAAAATATGCAATTGCCAAAGGCTTATCTCTAAAACAAGTAGAAGAAGCACTAAAATTAACAAGAGAATTGTCTGCAGAAATAGATAAAAATATGAATAAAAAATGATAAGTACTAGAGTAGAAAATACAAATTAAATGAGTAAATAATTAGTTACGTAAAATAAAAATACGAACTAAATAAATATATAGATATTGATACAGATTCAAATACAGAGCGGAGTACTAATAATGATGAGTCTAAGAAATTTTTATACAATATTATTTTTATTAAGTTTATTTTCAGTATCCTTTTCAATGCAAACAGCTTCTGCCTCTGTTGCCACAGAGCAAGCGAGTTTTACAGAATTAGAAAAAAAAGCCCAAGCGGGTGATGCAAAGGCACAATTCCAAATCGGGCTTATGTATGCTGTGGGGAAAGGAGTCGAGCAGGGTTATGTTGAAGCCGCGAAGTGGTTCAAACTATCTGCGGAGCAGGGAAATATGGAAGCACAAGCCCATTTTGGGTTCATGCATACTAATGGGCAAGGAGTGCCGCAGGATTATGTAGAAGCATTGAAATGGTATAAAAAAGCAGCCGAGCAAGGTGATGCATTTGCACAACGGCAAATTGCGAACATGCATACTAAGGGTCTCGGAGTGCCACAGGATAATAAAGATGCGAAAGTGAAAGGGTATAAAAAAGCAGCGGAGCAGGGAGATGTGACGGCACAAGCTAGTCTTGGGCTCATGTATGCCATTGCACTAGATGTAGAACAGAATTATGTTGAATCCGCGAAGTGGTACAGACTAGCAGCGGAGC
>CAMQUX010000102.1 GCA_947037905.1 uncultured Desulfovibrionaceae bacterium
AGGAAACAAGCGAATACGCGAACATACTTCAACTATGTTGGCGCGACTTGATGCTTTTCTAGAAAATGATGAGTATTCTTTTATGAAAGATATGCCGCCTGATTCAAAAATTCAAGATAGCACAGAGTTTCAAAAAGATTTGTGGGATTTTGCTTCTGATGAATCAAACGATACCCAAATGGTTATTATTGATACGAGCGAGTTGCCTCGCGATGCATTAGAAATTCTAACATCTGTAGTATCTCGAATGCACTTTGATAGCCGTAAAAGTTTAGGTGGTAAAAAACGCCAAGAACGCCCAATTCATTTAGTTCTTGACGAAGCCCATAGATATATAAAGAAAGATACTTCATATATTATCAAAGAAAATATATTTGAAGTAATATCACGCGAAGGAAGAAAATACAGTATGTTTCTTGTTATATCCTCGCAACGACCTTCTGAGCTGTCTGAAACTGTCCTATCACAATGTGGCAATTTTATAATACATCGTATTCAAAATGAGCGTGATATGCGATTCGTAAATGCAATCCTTCCTTTTTTTTCTGATGATTTCACATTGAAAATTAAACAATCAACCCCTGGTGAGGCTTTAGTCTTTGGGCATTGTGTACCTATGCCTTTGCACGTAAAAATAATGCAAGCTAATCCAGAACCAGAAAGCGCTAATTGTAAAATTTCGGAGGAGTGGTTTAAAGATTCTAAAAGTAATCATACGTCCAAAACCCAGAATGTGTTTTAAGTAGAATGGTATTTAAAACTAATGATATCAGTATAAAAACACCAACAAATTTCAACTAGGTTAGGAATAGGTTAGGAAAGGGTATTTTGGACGAAAAAAAAGACCTACGATAATCATCGTAAGTCCTTGTAATTACTTGGTAGCGGGGGCTGGATTTGAACCAACGACCTTTGGGTTATGAGCCCAACGAGCTACCGAGCTGCTCCACCCCGCGTCAATGTTTAGTTATTATACAGGCATTTACTCAGATGTCAAGGCATATTTAAAATGAGTTATATAAATAAGATAGAAGGGATCAGGCATACCTTGTCATTCTTTACTATCATGTGTAGTATAGAATATTATTTAATATCTTTTATTAGAGTTGATTTTAGTGTATATTCATTTTTAATTTGGAAAGTATAAGTAAACTTTTTTGAAGCGTTTGCTCATATTATAACTGCCAAAAAGCCTATAAATATAAAGTCTATGGATATAAAATCTAGGGTGTAGATGATTTCATAAATCTAAAAAAATGAGTGAATTATAAAAATAAATATAAAATATATATGTGTTAAAAGAGTTTGTCTCATGCGAAAAATATTACTAGCACTTGCTATTCTTGTAGTAGTTAGTTTTTTTTATATTATTTATAAAAATGATATTATAAACCCCAGCTGGTTCTATTCTCATTTTGGCGAAAAAAAAATCAGCTCAGCTGTGCAATTTGTTCTACTTGCAAGTTGCTTTATTGCTCTTGGTTTTCCAAGACAATTTCTTTGTTTTGTTTCTGGTTATTTATACGGATTTTTATGGGGACTTTTGTGTGCTCTTTTGAGTTCAGTTGTTGCGTGCTCTATCACCTATTTTGCTGTAAGGTTTTTGGGAAGAGAGTTTATTGTCGAAAAACTAGGCACTCGGCTGAAAAAAGTAGAATATTTCTTGCGAAAACATCCTTTTACTATGGCAATTAGTATCCGCATTATGCCTATTGGTTCGAACTGGATAACAAATTTAGCAGCAGGGCTGCTAGGCATTCCACCTCTTGCTTTTATAGGCGGATCAGCTCTTGGTTTTATTCCTCAAACTACTGTTTTTGCTCTTTTAGGAAGTGGTGTGAAAATTGGCTCTACGGCTCAAATTATTATCAGTATTATATTTTTCTTCTGCGCATTTAGTCTCGGTTATTTTCTTCTATCACGCCATAAAAAGAAAAATTCACAATTTGTAAATTAATTTTTTTATACAATAATACAAAATGCGAGCAACTTATAAATTGCTCGCATTTTATATTATTCTTAACAAATTTCAAATTATTAGGGTTTTGTATAATTTATTAAATGCTTATAATTTCGCACGTATAATTTATTGAACTTTATAATTTTTAATTTTACGAATTAATTATGCTGTTAAACTTGCAGTATTTGCTAACTGCGAAAGAGCTATACTTTCTTCTTGGTTAAATCTATTTTTTACACTCGCCTGTACATTTCTTTCAGAAGATCCAAATTGATTTTTTCTTTGCCCGTAAATATCTTGAATGAGAAAGCTTTCAAAATCTCCATGCTCTGTTGGCTGAAACTTATCTATCGCTGCGGAGAAAATTTTACTCGCTCCTGTTGCTCCATGTTGCACTGATGTACTCCAAAGAACTTCTTTAAGTGTGAGGCTTTGTTGGTCTAAATCAATACCTGTTTCTTTTAGGATATTTTTAGCTGCTGGATCAAAGTGTGTCTTTTTTATAAAACTTGCCTCAAGTTCACGCAAAGCTTTAGGGTCTTCATTTACAAGTGAGGCCCAAGCTTCAGGCATTTTTCCTTCCTTAGAGCCAGTATTTGCAGCGCCTGCATTTTCTAAACGATCAGCCCATGCTGGTTTTTCTGTTTTTAAAAAATCTATAAACGATTCCATTGTTCCTGGACGTGACGCTATTTGATATGTCCCGTACGATGTTCCGCCAACTTTATCGTAACCTATTGCATGCACACCTTTTGTGCCAGATTCAAATTTTTTCGATAAATTAGCATATTCGAGAAAATCTATTTTTGGTAAATTAATGGAAACTTTTTGTGCATTATTTGCACTTTGTGTGATAGTTGCAACTTGTTGATTTCCAAGTAGTTGATTAAGCTGAGCTTGTGCTGGATTTATGGCTTGTGATAGAGTCGCATTTAAAGCATCTTTTCCTGTTTGCTCTTTTCCTAAAAGTGGAGTTTGAATGCCTTTATCATTTGTTATGGCTGATACTGCCTCATTTAATGGATCCATAAGTTCTGCTAATGGAATTTTTTGAGATATAGATTTTGCAGCTACAGGAGGGCTAATAAAACGATCAAGCATTACCATGCGCTCATAAAATGGTAAATCGTTATCTGATTTATTATTTAAAGCATTTAACGGAGAACTACCTGCTCTAAGAAAAGAAGCTATTTGTTCTTCTGGGCTTGCATTTAATTGTCCCATAAAAGCAAGTTCGCTTTGTGCTACGATATTTTTTATATTATCTTTGGTGGGTAAAGTTTTCGTAATGGGAATGTTTTGCTCTAATTGTTGAGCAAACGACAGAGTATTATTTGATGGATTGCGTACAGTGTCTCTAAGCTTTATTGCATGAGTTGGTGTATTAGTTTGGCCTATAGAATGATTGTACAGCATGTTGCTCCCGTCAAAAAAATAACTTTATTGAATCTTTTCTTAAATATAGCAAAAAATATGCCATAAGTGTTTTAAAAATAGTATTTAAGTTCTTTTTTTGGGAGATTTTTTTATCTTAAAACTTAGAGTTGTTCTTTCCATGTAATATCTGTTTGCAGATACGCTAAAAACTTTTTATGTCCAGATGGATATGCAAAATTAGAAAGTTCTTCTAAGGGTAAAAAAAGTCCTTGGCTAGCCTCATTTAAAGAAGGATTGCAGGGAATTATTTTAGGCGTGCAGTAAAAACAGTGCATGGTTACTCTGTATTTTGTATAGGTATTTTTAACAATTGTGGCAGGAATAATTTTATCGAGTACTATATCTGTTTCTTCCATGTATTCTCTAATAAGCGCATCTTTTGGCGATTCATTTTCTTCTATAGCACCACCTGGAAACTCCCAAAGCCCAGCCCAAACATCTCCATCTTTTCGTTTTTGAATGTAAAATTTCCCATCTATAAATAAAGCACCTGTTACCATATGGATAGAAATGTATGTGGTTTTCTTTTTAAATGGGATATCTTGCACAAGATTATCATATTTAGCTTGGCAAAGTTTTTGAAAAAAACAGTCTGTACAGTGAGGATTTTTTGGCGTGCAGATGAGCGCTCCAAATTCCATGATAGCTTGATTATATTCACGAGGGTTATCGTGCAGAAAGAAATCAGCGCAAATATTTTTTAAAATATCTTTAGTATGTTTTTCTTTGGGATTTTCTTTTATGGCAAAAAGGCGTGTGAATATTCGTTCAACATTCGCATCATATACAGGGTAAGAGTAGTTATGTACGATGCTTAAAATTGCAGCAGCAGTATAGTCTCCAATGCCAGGTAAATCGCATAACTCTTGATAACTTGTTGGTAGCTTTCCTTTTTTTTCAAAAGTGATAAGTTGTGCTGTTTTATGAATATTTCGCACACGGGAGTAATACCCAAGCCCCTCCCACGCCTTTAAAATTTCTTCTTCTTTTGCATGGGCTAGAATCTCTATACTTGGGAATTTTAGCATCCATTGCGTAAAGTATGGTACAACTCGGTGCATTTGTGTTTGTTGTGCCATAATTTCAGAAATCCAGACAGCATAGAAAGAGGGCGTTTTTCGCCAAGGAAGCGGACGTTTATTTTTTTCATACCAAGAAAGAAGCAATGTATGGAAGTTGTTTTTACTAATATTTGTCATGGTTTTATGTGTTTTAGGTAATATTTTGTAGCCTTTTTATAAGATAAAAAAACTAAGTATGATAAGATAAAAGGGCTAGAAATGATAAATGCGAGCTATATAAAATTAAATCTAAATAATAATAAAAATAATAAAAACAAAAAACAAAAATAATAAAAATTAAGAGCAAAAAGAGTTAAAAGGATATGAGATTTATTTATTTATTTTACTTTTTAATTATAGCATCTGATTTAAGCTGTTAATTTTATGTACGATAGGGGAGAAAAAATAAAAAATCAAGCAAGTGTTTCTTAAAAAAAGAAAGAAAAAGAAGAAAGAAAAAGAAAGACACATACTCGCTATTTTATTAGTGAATATGTGTCTTTCTTTAATCTTGTGAAAACATGTATTATTTAAAATCTAATCCACATGCGCCAATACCAATAAATCCACCTGCAGTATTGTAAATATCTTTAAATCCTGCTGCTTGTAGAGCGACACCTACCTCATAAGAACGAGTTCCTGAGTTACAAACAAGCACAAGTTTTTTATCCTTTGGTATCTCATTTATTCTTGCAGGAATCTGTTTTTGTGGAATATTATGCCAGCGCTCTGGATAGAGTTTTAAGTATGGCTCTGCATTTGCTAACTCTCTGCAATCTAAGAAAAAGAACGAATCGTCTTCCTTTTCCCAAAGCTCTTTGAATGTTATAGGATCAATAGGATTTACTCTCTCATCTAAAATATTATCTGCAATGTTTGCTATGCTGTTTAAAAGATCCATAGCAGCAGAGTAAGGTGGAGAATAGGCAAATTCAGCTATCGATAAGTCATCTATTGTGAAGTTCTTATTTGTATTCAGAAGTGCAGAGATTACATTAATACGCCCAA
>CAMQUX010000103.1 GCA_947037905.1 uncultured Desulfovibrionaceae bacterium
AGTGAGTGTAAGAGTCTTTGCTTATCCATGCCATGGGCACTCCTATATCAAACTATATTATTCAATAGATTGAAGGTGTTTAATGGTACTCATTTAATTTTCAGAATGAGCGGCATCATAAACAATACGTCCACCGCAAATAGTTTTTAGAACATTAATATATTTTATTTCTTGTGTGTTTTCTGTGAGCAGGTTTTTGTCAAGAATGACAAAATCTGCATAATTTCCAACTGCTAAACTTCCCCTGTCTGCTCTTGTATTGCAACAAAGTGCAGAGTGGATGGTATATGCTTCTAAGGCTTGCAAGGGAGTAATGCGCTGATCTTCGCCATACACTTTTCCGCTAGAGCTTATGCGGTTAACAGCTGCATGCATATTACCGAGTACTGTAACTGGTAGAACCGGAGTATCTACATGTAAGCCAAAGGGCATACCTAGTCTTGCAGCAGACCCTGCAGGATTGAGTCTTGCCACACGCTCTGGTCCGAGAAAAATCGTAGCATGTCGGTCGCCCCAAATTTCTACATGACTGGAGAAGAAGGAAGGAACTATTCCACATTTTTGCATACGCTCAAGGTGAGTATCTGAAACCATTTGTGCGTGAATAAGCATATGGTGTAAATCTGTGCGTGGATTTTTAACAAGTGCCTTCTCAAAAGCTTGTATCACTGCTTCAGATGCGGCGTCCCCATTAGTATGAATCGCAATTTGCACATTCATGCAGTGGTATTTTTCAATAATACTTTCAATGGCGTCAATGGAGAAAAGCAACTCGCCTTTATGTCCTTGACGTGTATGATAATCTTCTAAAAGTGCGGCTGTAAAAACTTGGATAGAGCCATCAACAAAATATTTTAATCCACCAAATTTCACATAATCACTGCCAAAATCGTATAAGCCATATTTTTGTATAATTTCCATATCATCGGAAAGAAATTGCATATAGGCACGAGCATTGAGTTCATTTTTTCTATCAAGTGCAAGCAGAGCATTTACACATTCAGGCGCTGTTCCACCAAAGCCAACGCCACCATCAAAAAAGGTGGTTATGCCGCATTTATTATAATTTGCAATGGCTTTTTTAAAATTACTATGCATCTGTTCTGGGCTAGGAGTCGGCAATACTTTTTGACATTCAAAAAAAGCGTATTCAATAAGAAAACCTGTAAGTTCACCTTGCTCATCTTTTGCATATTCTCCACCCTCAATGGTACTCTCGTTTGTAATAGCAAGTTTTTGTATGGAAAGAGAATTAACATAGCCCATGTGCGAAGAAATATGAAAAACAAAAATAGGGTGTTCTGTACTTACAGAATCAAGGTCGTTACGATTGAGGTGACGATTTTCTTTTAAACCTGAATCATCATAGGAATAACCAATAATCCATTGTCCCTTAGGGGTATTTTTGGCTTTTTCTTTTAGTAAAGAAAGAACATCATCAATTGTTTTGCAAGGGCTAGAACAGCACACTTGATCGAGAAGTTTGCTGTACATGGTAAGGTGGCTATGGCTATCAATAAAACCTGGATATAGATATTTGCCCTGACAATCTATAATTTCATGGGGAACAGTAGAAACATACGATTGAATTTCTGCGTTTGTGCCGATTGTCTCAATCCGTCCGTTTGAAACACATACAGCTTCAGCATATGGCAGTTCTTCACATAATGTTGTGATATTGGCATTTATAAATACTTTTTTTGTGTCCTGTAGCATTTTGACCCCCCTACCCTTAAAAAATTTATTTTGAAGATATTGAATGAGTATTGACATTTATCCTGTAATGTAGAATAAATAAGAACATACTAGTGGCATAAAAATTAATATCTAATATAGAATAAACACTTTTTTTAAAATAAAATCTTCTTTTTAAAAGACATATAGTAGTCCTAAAAGGACAATACTAATTAAGTACCTGAAATTTTTTTATAAAATTTATAATTTTTTTTATAATAAAATATTTAAAATGATCATTTGAGGAATTATAAACATGAATAAAAAACTGCAACAGCATTATTGGAACCCTAGTATAGACCAAACGGAATTTGTGAATGAAGAGCAATTTATTTATACCTTTAATGAAAAGCAAACCTCAGGAACATGGAATGGGTGGCATTTACATAAAAATTGTGGGGAACTTGTGAGTGTCACCGATGGTACGATGGTGGTATGTACCAAGGCAAGTTCATCTTATGTGCAAAAAAATCGTGCGGTGTGGATACCTTCTGGATTGGAACATGAATGGTATATGCCCGTAAAAACAGATAATCGGTCACTTTTCATTCATGATTCGGTGCTTCAGGGGTTTGAGAAATTAAAAGAATCTCATATAATTGAAGTAACGCCTCTATTACGAGAGCTTATTATTTCTATACATGATTTGGAGCTAGAATTTAAAGAAGAAGCAAGTAGACGTTTGGGCGTTGTATTGGTGGATAGAATTTGCGCAGCACGAGAATGTAGTGATATTATGCCTATGCCACAAAACCATAAATTAGTGGAACTGTGCACACAGTTAATTATTAGCCCCGATACTCCCGCAATACTTTCAGATTGGAGTCGACAACTTCGTGTGTCGGAAAAGACCTTGGCACGTACTTTTGTTAGAGAAACAGGGTTAAATTTTCGCGCGTGGCAAAATAAAGTGCGCATGCAGAGTGCAAAAAAAGATATTGACGCAGGACTTACAGTAACTGACGCTGCTTTTAACTGTGGATATAGCTCTCTTTCATCTTTTATTGCATCATTTAAAAAAAATTATGGACACACTCCTGGTGCCTTGAATCGTGATCAATCCTAAAGATTTCCCCCTAATAGAAATGAGAAAATCAAAATAACTGTACCGCGCAAAAAAATAAGCAAAATAGCTGAACAATAAGAGAAATATTATAGGATTTAGTAGTAAAAAAGGCTAGATTAGCGACAAATAATGGATATGATTTCCTATAATTAAATTTAGAATTTCATTTTTTTATTCATCTATATAAGCAACTTGTCAATAAAAAGAAACTCATCGGCACACAAAAGCCGATGAGAAAATTTATATAGTATTTAATATACTTAACTCGAAATGAGTAAAAAAAAATGTGCATCTATTTTTTATTTGATAAAAAAACAAACTGATTGGGAATGAAAGTTTGCTAGGGGTATAATAAAGATTGGGAGAAATACAATAAAATTTGTTAAAAATATAGTAATGCCGACAGAAATACAATGCCGACAGAAATAGAATAAGGTAGCACACACTCTGTTAAGCGTTAGTGCTACCTTATTCTATTTGCTCTTTATTCTATTTATAAAGACTATTAATTATATTTTCTAGATTGCAAATAAATTATATTTCATTCTAGATTACGAAGAAATTACATTTTATTCCAGATTGCAAATAAATTATATTTTCTTCCAAATTTCAGCAAGCTCTGCATTTGCCTCTTCTGATTTTTCTAACTCACCAGCTTCATGAGCAGAGAAAGAAAGCTCCAATACCTTTTCCCAATTTAAAAAATTCGCAATACAATTAAATTGCTCGTGAATAAGTGTATACTGTGTATCAGGCACAGCACTTGCGCCTACTGCTACAACTACTAGTTTTTTCTTCTGCGTTTTAAATTCGGAATTTTTAGAATAAAATTTATCCATAACAGCTTTAAGTTGTGCAGACACCCCCCACCAATAAACAGGCGTGCCCATAATGAGCATGTCCGCAGCTGATATTTTATCAATAATAGCTTTTGTATCATCAGGGCGTACGCAATTTCCACCATTACTTTGACAGGCGTCACAGACGATACAAGCACCTACATTCACATCAGAAATATTAATTATTTCAACAGTGTTTGAAGTATTCTTTGTGATACCCTGTGCTATAGCACTAAGGGCATGGCGTGTGTTACTACCCTTTCTTGGGCTACCATTTAGCATTAGTATTTTCATTATTTAGTCCTCCTGTTTTTTTAGCATAATTAGTCATATATCTTCAATGAATCAGATTTCTATTTATTTAACAACATACTCAATCCAATGCCTGAATGCAAGCAATTCTAAATTTACATTAGTACGAAAAATTAAATTTAATCCACTACTAGCAAGGTCTAATAATCTATATATTATAATATAAATGCATCTCATTTTATGGAAATATAAATCCATATAGCTGAAATGGGGAAATATATTCCCCTGCCAAAAAATTAAGCTAAGACTATTCTTGCTATACAGCAATTTCGTATATGTCTTATGAGTATCATTAGTACTAATAACGTGCTGTTACACAATATTTATGCTTGTTTAGATACTATAAGTTCGGAATTTTCGATAAACATATTATCAGAATTGTATGAATTGCAAAAAAATCTTTCTTTTTTTGGCTTTTAAACAAATAAAGCTCTATCAATTAAGTCATAATAAATAGGAGGTTTTTATGTTTTCTTTAGTCCCTACGGTTAAAAAATTTATGCTAGCAATGTGCTTTTCCGCTTTGCTACCAGTAACAGCCATGGCAGATGATGCCGCAACCGTTACGGTTAATAATTATGTTCAGGCAGTAACGTCCATGCAAATGAATGATTATCAAAAACTGGCAGAGGGTGTGAATAAATGGTTTCATCTCAAAACACCTGTGAGTCTCGATAAACAAACAACCATTCGCATGAACCGTGATACCTTGTATAGTTTTAGCGTTATAAATGTGAGTAAAGGTGCAACCGTTACTTTGCCAGATGCAGGAAAACGCTATATCTCACTTATGGTATTAAATGAATACGGATACACAAATCTTGTCTATTATGGAAAAGGCACATATGAACTTAATCCTCAAAATGTAGGCTCTGATTATGCACTTATATTTGTGCGTATTCTAGTAGATTCAAACGATCCTAAAGATGTAGCAATCGTAAACGAACTACAAGATAAACTAGAAATATCTGCCAAAGCAGATGCCCCGTTTACAATGCCCGATTGGAATATGCCAAGTTACAAAGAAATGTTCGATAGTCTTTTACAATTATTTGCCATACTACCAAACGCAGATAGAACTTTCGGCACTAAAGCAGAAGTAGACCCAGTACGCTTTTTATTAGGTGCAACAGGTGGCTTTGGTGGACTGCCAAGTAAAGATGCTACCTATATTAACGTGCAACCAGACCCGACTGGAAAAGCATTTAAAATGGTACTAAAAGATGTTCCTGTAGATGGTTTTTGGTCTGTAAGTGTTTACAATAAGGAAGGTTACTTTTTTAAATCGGAACACGGAGCTTCTAGCATTAATAATCTTATAGCAACACCAAGTAAAGATGGTTCGTACACTATTTATTTTGGGGATTGCAAAGATGAAAAAGTTAATTGCCTTGCCATTAAAGATGGCTGGAATTTTGCTGTTCGCTTATATCGCCCAGAGGCAGATATTCTTTCTGGCAAATGGAAAC
>CAMQUX010000104.1 GCA_947037905.1 uncultured Desulfovibrionaceae bacterium
AACGATGCTTCTAGTTTAGAATTAACATCATCTAAAAAAATATACTGTGGTACATTAAGCTCTCTCATTTCCATAGTTGCTTCATCAGTACTATTTATCTTTTTTTGCACTTCACGGATAAGAAAAGCTTTTAAATCTTCACGAGTGTGAACACTTCCACCTCGTTGTATTGTAAGATTTTCTGGTAAAATACACTGTGCAGCTGCACCTTTTAAATAAAAACGTAATGCATCATAAAGCTTTGGACGAGCTATTGTTAATGGACGAGAAGGTTCTTTTGGAGCTCTCCATAAAAGTGTACCTTTTATCTTGTCCCAGTCACTTGCACTTGTTGTACCATAAGGCTGTGCAATATCTCCTAAGGTTACTCTGTCACCATTTACAACTGCAACAGCACTTACTTTTGCCTGCCACGCAGCCGTTGGTAAATCTGCTGCAAAGGCAGAAGTTGCATATACAAGTAAAAGAAATAATAATAGAAAAAATATATTTTTAACATGACACAACATAATATAAAACCTCCTAAAGTATTTACGAACTATGAAACATTCATAATTATCTTAACGTTTTACACTTATTGCATTTTGTAATAAACTATCTGCAGTTGTTATTACTTTTGAGTTCATTTCAAAGGCACGCTGTCCAACTATCAAGTTTACCATTTCTTCTACCATCTCAACGTTTGAACCTTCTATGAATCCTTGAGCGATTGTGCCAAGATTATCTTCACCTGGTGTTCCTATTACTGCTGCACCTGATGCTTCTGTTTCGTAGTACAAGTTACGTCCTATGGCATTTAAACCAGCTGGGTTTATGAAATTATGAATTTCTAAATCTGCGCCAGCAAGCTCTACGCCATTTTTATCAAGTGCTGCCATACGCCCATTCTCTGTTACAACAAAGTCAAAAGCTTCTGGTGGAACTGTGAATTCTGGCTGTAAAGGATAACCTTCTGGTGTTACCACTACTCCGTCAGAATTGAGTTTAAAGCTCCCAGCTCGTGTATAAGCAGGAACACCATTTGCATCGATTAGAAAAAATCCGTTCCCTGCAATTGCTAAATCTAATTGGTTGTCAGTATTTTGAAAGTTACCTTGTTTAAAGAACTTATGAATGGTCGTTGGGCGAACACCCATACCAATTTGCATACCTGTTGGAGTTTGAACTCCACCGTTATCAGTTCCTGCAATTTCCATTGTCTGATACATTAAATCCTGAAACTCAGCCCTACTCTTTTTAAAGCCAAGAGTATTTACGTTTGCCAAGTTATTTGAGGTAACATCAATACTTATTTGTTGTGCAACCATACCTGTTGCAGCAGTCCAAAGTGAACGCATCATAATTATTTCTCCTATTAGTTTTTACTAATTTAATTATTTTTTATTATTTTTAACCAACAACACTGCCAGTTCGAATGGCTGTGCTATCCATGGTATCTGTACTACTCATCATTTTTGTGTACATTTCAAAACCACGTTGTAGCTCAATCATATTTACCATTTCCATAACAACTTCTACGTTAGATTTTTCAAGCATTCCCTGTTCTATTCGTGTATCAACAACTGGTATTTCTCCAGCTTCCATACCTTTTCGAATTTGATAAAGGTTCTCTCCCTTTTTTTCTAAAGCTTCTAAGTTATCAAGAGTTACTACATCAAAAGCGCCAATCTCTTCGCCATCTACTGAAATAGTTCCGTTATCTGACACATAAAGCGTTCCTGTTGAAGGAACTTGCAGCGGCGCTCCTGCAAATAGTACTGGATGCCCTTCTGCGTTCATGATTGTTCCATCTGCAGCTTTTAAAAAATGCCCATTTCTGCTATAAAAATCACCCTCAGGAGTACGAATTTTAAAAAAACCTTCTCCATTTATGGCTATATCTAAAGGATTTCCTGTTAATTGTAAGCTTCCTTGATTTAAGTCTGTCTGCATATCAGAAAGCCTTGGCCTTGCTAAAACATTTCCATCTGGAAACGGGTTATCATCTCGCACAAAGCTTTGTGCTGAAACAAGATAATCATGGGCGAAACGAGTAAAAGTGTCATGAAAAGCCACTCTATCTACCTTAAAACCAGTAGTGTTTACGTTCGCCAAATTATTGGCAGTCATAGCCAAACGATGCTCATTAGATAAAGCACCAAATACTGCACTTTGCATACTATCACGCATAACGAATCCTCCTTAGACACTTACTTTAGAAATGTCACAAGCATGCTTTGCAAATAAGATGCCAAAATAGAAATTCTCCTATGTAAATTATGCTCTATTTTGCTTAATAAATTTATGAAAATGAGATTGACGTGTGGGGTGAATAGTGATAAACAGATGAAAGTTTCTGAGATTATAGCTTTAATATTTTTCTAGTGGAAGAATAACTCACGTTGTTCTAAAAATGGAAAAATTTATAATTTCAGACCTTTGTGAGATTGAGTTATTAATCTTAGTTTGCAAAGGTGAGCCAAGCGGTTGGTTCACTTTTTTTATTTTGTAGCATAAATTTCTATTGTCCAAACACTTTCAGAGAAATAGCTACTTAAAAAATGAAGCTTATATTATAATGATATGAACATACAACTATACATAATATACCAAGTGTACATTGAGGCAATAAGATAAAATATCTTTTTACTCTTTGGAAAAAATAAAAATAACCAGTATTTAAGGAATTAATAATGCAATATAGTTCTTTCGAAAAACAACTTTATGAGCTTGTGCTTCCTCCTATAAAAACCGCAGAACTTGAGCTTTGGGGCTTAGAAATACTCAGCGGTAGCAAGCAAACAATTCGTTTGTTTATTGATTCTCCAAACGGAATTACTGCTGGTGATTGTGCGAAAGTAAGCAAAAAGATAGATTTAATCCTTGAAGTAGAAAATATCATGCATGGTGCGTATATTTTAGAACTCTCATCGCCTGGATTTAATAGACGCTTCTTTAGTGCAGAACAATCTTTTGATTATATAGATAGAGAAATTGAGATAAAACTCTATGAGCCATTAGATCAGCGGAAGAATTTTTTGGGAAAACTTATAAAAGTAGATAAAAGTTCTCTTGAGCTAGAGACAGAAACAGAAACTTTTAGTTTATTATGGGAAAATGTAAAAAAAGCGAATGTTTATCATTCCTTTGACAATACATCACCTAAAATCATAAAGAAATAAGGATAAGAAACATGTCTGAATTACGTAATGCCATCAACCAAATAAGCAAAGACAAAGGCATAGATCGCACAGAACTTATTGCAACATTAGAAGAGGCAGTTCGCTCCTCAGTTGCAAGAAAATATGGCGAGACTATGGATATAGAAGTTACGTTCAATGAAACTCGTGGCGAAATACAGGTGCACCAATTTAAAGTGGTAGTAAGTGAAATAACTGATGAAATTAGTGAAATCACACTTGATTTAGCAAAAGAGCACGATGCAAATGTGCAATTAGGCGACGAGGTAGGTTTTCCTGTTAATATCGAAGACCTAGGAAGAATAGCCGCACAATCTGCAAAACAAGTTATCATTCAACGCATGCGTGATGCAGAACAAAATATAATCTACGAAGAATTTAAAGACCGTGTGGGCGATATCATAAGTGGTGTTGTTCAACGTCGAGATAGAACAGGTTGGATATTAAACCTAGGGCGAACAGAAGCCCTTCTTCCTAAAAATGAACAAATACCAAAAGAACGTTTAAAACGTGGCGACCGTGTACAAGCGCTCTTAATCGAAGTACATAAAGATTCCCGTGCAACACAAGTAGTTGTTTCTCGTTCACATCCAAAATATCTTGCAGCATTATTTGAAAGAGAAGTACCAGAAGTAGATGATGGTTCTGTAAAAATTATGGGCGTTTCAAGAGACCCAGGACTTCGTGCTAAGGTGGCAGTAAGTTCAAAAGATAGAGATATCGATCCAGTAGGAGCATGTGTTGGGGTGCGTGGTTCACGTATTCAAAATATAGTACAAGAGCTTCGTGGAGAGCGTATTGATATAGTAATTTGGAGCCCAGATATCGCACGTTATGCGCAAAATGCAATATCACCTGCAACCATAACTCGTATTATGGTAGATGAAGATGAGCAAATTTTAGAGGTAGTAGTACCAGATGATCAGTTAACACTCGCAATAGGCCGTAAAGGGCAAAACGTTAAGTTAGCTGCAAAACTCATTGGCTGGAAAATAGACATATTTACAGAAAGCCGTTACGGTGAGCTTCATGCAGAAAGAAAAGGCATGGATCAAATCGCAAGCGTTGCTGAAATTCCTCTTGAAGTATTTTATGCAGAAGGTTTCACAACAGTAGCTAGTATCGCAGAAGCACCAAAAGATGTACTGCTTGATATAGCAGGTATGACCAAAGAAAAAATTGAAAATATTCATGTAGCTATTAACATTTTAAAACTTGCAGAAAGTAGTGCTGAGCCAGTAGCAGTTGATGATGAGTCAATCGAAGCTAGCGAAGATGGAAACGAATAAAATTACTTTACTATAGAAAATGCTACTATAAGTTACAATGGATACAATTAGATTTGTATAGAAGCGAAAATACGAAAACTTAAAGCTTGTGAAAAGATAAAAATAAGTAGAATTAAATTATATGATAAACAGCAATAAACATATTCCCATAAGAACATGTGTTATTTGTCGCAATAAGTTCCCCCAAACGGATATGTTGCGCTATGGTATAAAAAAAGAAGATACAAATCAACAAGCGATAAAGTTTACGTTGTTCATAGATAATAAAAATAGATCAGGTCGAGGATTCTACGTTTGTGCAGAAGAAAAATGTCGTACAAAAATGGACAATTTTCAACCGCGTAGAAAAAAGTACAGAGGATAAAAAATATGGCAAGAATGATGAACATTGAAGAGCTAGTGAAAGAATTTCAAGTAGAAAAAGATACTCTAGTAGGACTTTTTAAAAGCATTGGTATCACTGTAAAAACGACTCAAAAAAACGTTTCAGAAGAAAACGTCGATAAACTACGCGCGCATCAAAAAACAAAAGCTGCTGCGGTAAATAGTACTATCATCATTCGCCGTAAAAAAGACACTGTAGCCGTTAAAGAGGAAATAGAAGAGCCGAAAGAAAAACCAGCTCAGAAAGTAACTCTTGATGAAAAAATCGAAAAAGATCTGCAAGAAGAAGCACTTAAAAATCAAAAAATAGAAGAAGAGCGTCTAGCCGCTGAAGCCGCACGCCAAGCTGATGAAGAAGAGCGTCAAGCTGTAGAAGCAGCACGCCAAGCTGCGACTATGGAACAAAAAACTGCTCAAGTAGTTGTTGAAGATGAAAGTCAAAAAGAAGAAAAGCTAGCAGAAACAGAAGCACCAGTTGCCGAAAAAGAAAAAGTAAGCAAAAAAGGAACAGCTCCAAATAATTCTTCTCCTGCAATTCGAGTAATATCTCGCCCAA
>CAMQUX010000105.1 GCA_947037905.1 uncultured Desulfovibrionaceae bacterium
ACACTAATCTTAACACTCTTTCCCTACACGACGCTCTTCCGATCTGCCACATTTATGCCTATACCTAATACTAATTTATTTTCACGCTCTTCGAGTAATATTCCTGCGACCTTATAACCATTTTGCAAAATATCATTTGGCCATTTTATTTTTATATTTTTTTCATCTGCGTCAAGATAATCTGCTATTACCCATGCCACAAACACAGAAAATTTATCCTGCCAGCCTGCTTTTTTTTGCTCTTCAGTAAAACTTGGTAAAACTAACGATGCGTAAATATTACCCACTGGTGACACCCACTGCCTACGAAGCTGTCCTCTACCTGATTTTTGCTCGAGTGTTAAAACTGAATCCCACTCTTTACACGACCCTTTTGATAAAAAGTTCCATGCAACGTCCATTGAAGAACTGCATGATTTACAAATAAAAACCTGCTGCAGAGACTCTCTCTCAAGAGCTCCCTCTAGCACCTCTTTTTTCCATAAATCATGACTTTCCATCAGTGATGTTTTATCTATACCCTCGTATAAATCCGTTTTTGTATCTTCTAGCAGAACTATTTCTTTTTGCATAACTTACCTATAAATACTCTTATCTTTTTAAAATCCATTTAAATATTTTTTTTTACGTATGCATATTTTTTACGTATGCATATTTTACTATTTTTATATTTTCTTGCTCATTTTATAATTCGTTGCTCATTTTATATTTTCATACAGCCGTTTGAGTTAAAATTAATCCAATTAAGATTAATAGTACATTTTTTTTTAACTTTAGAAAATATAAAAAGACCAGAAAAATCTGGTCTTTTTATATTTTTATATTTTTTTAAGCTGAGCAAATAACGGCTAGTACATACCACCCATTCCGCCCATGCCACCCATGCCGCCCATTCCGCCGCCCATGCCACCTGGCATTGCTGGCGCTGCTTTTTCTGGTTTGTCGACAATTGCGCATTCTGTAGTTAATAGTAAACCTGCTACTGATGCTGCATTTTGAAGTGCGATGCGTGTTACTTTTTTAGGATCAATTACGCCTGCTGCTAGTAAGTCTTCGTATACTCCTGTTGCTGCGTTAAAGCCAAAACCATCTTTGCCAGCTTTTACTTTTTCTACTACAACAGAACCTTCAAAACCTGCGTTTGCAGATATTTGACGAAGAGGCTCTTCTACTGCGCGAGATATAATTGCAACACCTGCTGCTTCATCATCATCTAATACTTTTACAGAAGATAGAACTGCAGCAGCGCGAGCTAAAGTTACTCCGCCTCCAGGTACTATACCTTCTTCTACTGCTGCGCGTGTTGCGTTAAGTGCATCTTCCACACGTGCTTTTTTCTCTTTCATTTCAAGTTCTGTTGCTGCTCCAACGTTGATAACAGCTACTCCACCTATGATTTTTGCTAAACGCTCTTGAAGTTTTTCACGGTCATAATCTGAACTTGTGTCTTTGATTTCTGCACGTATTTGACCTACACGAGATTTAATAGCATCTGATGAACCAGCTCCATCTATTATTGTAGTGTTATCTTTAGAGATAACTATACGTTTAGCTGTTCCTAAACCATCTACAGGAAGAGTTTCAATTGATAATCCCATAGCTTCTGATACTACAGTCCCACCTGTTAAGATTGCGATATCATCAAGCATTGCTTTACGACGCTCGCCAAATCCTGGTGCTTTTATTGCTACTACGTTTATTGTGCCACGTAATTTATTTACTACAAGTGTTGCTAATGCTTCACCGTCTATATCTTCTGCTACTATTACAAGCGGGCGACCCATTTGCGCTACATTTTCAAGGATTGGTAAAAGCTCTTTCATGTTAGATACTTTTTTCTCGCTTAAAAGAATTAATGGGCTATCCATTTCGCAGAGCATTTTTTCTGGGTTAGATACAAAATAAGGAGAAAGATAACCACGATCAAACTGCATACCTTCCACAACATCTAATGTTGTTTCAAAGCCTTTTGCTTCTTCTACAGTTATTACGCCTTCTTTACCTACTTTATCCATAGCTTCTGCAATAATATTACCTATTGTAGAATCATTATTTGCTGAAATTGTTCCAACTTGCGCGATTTCTTTTTGATCACGTGTTGGTTTAGCCATTTTATTAAGTTCTTCTGTCATTGCAACCACAGCTTTATCTATGCCACGTTTGATTGCCATTGGGTTACGACCTGCTGCTACTAATTTTACGCCTTCTGCAAAGATTGCTTGTGCTAAAACTGTTGCTGTTGTTGTACCGTCTCCTGCTACATCTGATGTTTTAGATGCAACTTCTTTTACCATTTGCGCGCCCATGTTCTCGAACTTATCTTCAAGTTCTATTTCACGTGCTACACTTACGCCATCTTTTGTGATGAGCGGAGAACCGAAAGATTTTTCAATTACTACGTTACGACCTTTTGGTCCTAGTGTTACTTTTACTGCATCAGCTAATTTATCTACACCGCTTTTTAATTTTTCACGGACTTTGGTATCGAATAAAATTTCTTTGGCCATTTTTCGTTTCTCCTGCAAATATTCTATTTTTGTAACTTAGTTTGTAATTTAGTTAGTAATTTTCTTGTAACTTAGATAATAGTATGATGATAATATCGGGCACTACAAAAGCGGTATTCTTCTGCTTTGCGCTTCTATTTTTACTCTATTTTACTCTATTTTACTTTTTACTCTTATTCTATTTTACGACTATACTATTTCATTAGTTTATTATTTTACTATTGCAAGAATATCTTCTTCTCGCATGATAAGGTGCTCTACGCCATCAAGTTTAATTTCATTTCCTGCATAACGAGCAAAAAGGACTACATCGCCCACTTTTACAGTCATTTGAACAAGTTTTCCGTCTTCGTATTTACCTGCTCCTGCTGCAACTATTTCACCTTTGAGTGGTTTTTCTTTTGCAGAATCTGGAATTATTATTCCACCTGTTGTCATTTTTTCTACTTCTAAACGTTTTACAAGAACTCGGTCACTTAACGGTTTTAAACCCATTATCTTCTCCCCCATTAATGAAATTATATGCACTTAAAATTATTGCCTCGATTAAAATAAACATCTTTTCATACTTGTCAATAAATTATCTCTAAATTAATATTATTTTCTTTTATACGAGTTAAAAATTCTTCTGTTCACTTTTTTATTATTTTAACAAAGAGTTAAAAAATTATTTTACTCGGCTTTTTACTCTATATATTAAATAGCAAAAAATTTATTCTACTCATTTTTTTACTCTATCTGTAAATAGTAAATATTTATTTTGCCCGATTTTTTATTATTTCTGCAAGCTGAGCAGGACACGATGTGCCTCTGTTGCCACATGGGATATTTGCAAGGCGAGTGCTTACTTCTTCTAAAGGCATACCTTCTAAAAGACTTGATAGTCCTATAGCATTACCTGCACAGCCACCTACAAATTCTACATTATGAATACGATCATCTTTTACTGTAAATATTACTTCTTTTGAACAAGTCCCTTTCATGGCATGTCTTTCGCCTGAATTGCTTGTAGCTGGTATATCTTTGAATTTTCCAAATTCTAACATCTTCGTATCCTCACTTTTGCTCTGTCTTTAATATAGTAAAGAATAATACCATAAAGAGTATTATTCTTTGTTATTCGGTCAATATTATCTCTAATCGGTCAATATTATCTCTAATCGGTCAATATTATCCATAAAATACAAATAACATAAAACAAGAAATTGTTCACTATTTCATTTGCTACTTATTAGGTATTTTACTTGTACAGTATTTTAACTGCCTCATATTTCATCTGTTTTTATTTACCGTTAGTTTTCTAGCTACTTTTTCCTGCGCTCTAAATACTACACTATAATGTAAGTAATTTTTACTCTTTGTCAACAGAACAAAATATTTTAATTGTGTTAAATAAATAATAAGAATTAAATAATAACAAATTAAAACAATAAGGCGAACTAAAACAAAAAAGAGTCAAAACAATAAAGAATTTAAGAAAATAAATATCCCAATAGTACAATAAATTTTCTTTCTTCCACTGCTATCTAAATATCTATTTAATTAAAAGTATAATTATGCAAAGAGCTAAAAATCTATCCCCATTAAAAAATTTTTAAAAAACTCGGTATCATATACTAAAAACTGCAAGACTATTTCAAGAGCAAGAAACTTGACCACAGGCTTTTATCTGTTTATATAAAACAAATAGAGAGGCTTTATGTATATAGATTTCCATGCGCATACTTTTCATGAAAAAATAGTAGATAAAATAATTACACAGCTCCGTGAGCATTACAAAATACAACCTGTTGGCGCGGGTACTGCGTCTGATTATGTTGCACGTTTAGAAAAAGGTAATTTTTCAAAGGGAGTAGTGTTTTGCGCTGCAACCACACCAGAGCAAGTTATCCCTGCTAATAACTGGGCAGCAACACTTATGCAAAATCATAAAGAGCTTATAGGCTTTGGAAGTTTGCACCCTGATTTTTTAGATGCGGAAAAAGAAATTGAGCGCATGAAAGAGCTTGGAATTAAAGGAGTTAAATTTCATCCTGATTTTCAAAATTTTTTCATGGATAATAAAAAACTCTATGAGCTTATAGAAATGCTTAATAATGAGTTTATAGTACTTTTTCATATTGGCGATGTGCTACCACCTGAAAAAAATCCATCGTGCCCTAAAAAAATGGCGATGCTTTTAAATACGTTCCCAAACACAACTTTTGTAGCAGGTCACATGGGCGGATATCTGCACTGGGATAGTGTAATCGAGCATCTTACAGGACGAGATATCTTTTTTGAAACCTCAAGTGCTGCTCCTTTTATGACAAAAGAACAAATAAAAAATATATTCAACAAACACCCACTCGATAGAATCCTTTTTGGGAGCGATTATCCTCTTTTTGACCCTGCTATAGATGTTTCGTATCAGCAGAAAGCGTACGGGCTTACAGACTCGCAAATGGAACAAGTTTTAACACAAGGCTTCAAGCTTTTTTCTTAAAATGCTCATATAAGAAAATTCTACTAGAATAAAGCATATCATTTAAGAAAAAAATAAAAACTAGCAATTTAAAAATACCTTGAAAAAAAACCGCACATAAGAGCGGTTTTTTTCAAAGCTTATGGACTACTATTCCATTTTATGCATAATATTTATAAATAATCTATTATACGGTTTAAAACACCTCATATAAAACTAGCGAGATATTTTTTATTTTATCTCGCTAGTTTATTTTTATGCATTTTTATATGCTAACTTTTATATTTTTCTATTCTGAATATTTTTTAGCCAGAATTTCCTATATAATTATTTAACTTATTTTCTTTTAAGCTTTGCTACGACTTCCATATGTGCTGTTTGCGGAAAAACATCAAAAGCAGCAATCTTATCTATCTCATACCAGTCTGCTAAACT
>CAMQUX010000106.1 GCA_947037905.1 uncultured Desulfovibrionaceae bacterium
TACAGGTGCAGGTGGTATAATTAATGCAACAATTGCTGAAGCCGAGTTTGCTAAAAAGTCTTTAGTTGTTCTAATTCTTTTTGCATTAGTTATAAGCCTTATTATGGGATCATATATAATCCGAAGTATTAGTAATGCATTAGGAGCAGATCCTGCAGATTTAACTCATATAACTGATAGTGTAATGAATGGAATTTTAGATTTTAAAAGAACTGGAAATGAAATAGGAATATACGGAAATATTCTTCAAATGGTGGAGAACTTAAAAAAATTAATTGCTTCAGCAAAAGAGCAAACAATAGAGGCAGAAAAAATAGCAGAATCCGCACAAGTTGCGATGAATGATGCTGCTGTGGCAAATGAATTAGTTGCAAAAAATACCGCACATAGCTTAGAAACTCTTAATGCTGCGAAACAGATAGTAAGTGAAGTAGTACTCTCTACAGACGACTTAACGAAAAAAAGTACTAACATTGCAGACAATGTAGTAAGTCAACAAGAACGAGCAACTGAAATAGCAGCTGCAATGGAAGAAATGACAGCAACTATTACAGATGTAGCTCAAAATGCAGTCAGCGCAAGTAAATCTGCCTCAACATCAAAAGAAGAAGCTATTAAAGGTGCACATTTAGTCAGAGAAGTTGTTGATTCAATAAACGGCGTATCAGATGATAGTGAGCTTCTACAAGAAAGTATAGCAGAGTTAAATAGACAAACAAAAACAATCGGCTCTGTAATGAGCGTGATAAGTGATATCGCCGACCAAACAAATCTTTTAGCACTAAATGCAGCTATTGAAGCAGCTCGAGCAGGAGATGCAGGTCGAGGGTTTGCTGTAGTTGCTGATGAGGTAAGAAAGTTAGCAGAACGAACAATGCAAGCAACATCAGAAGTTGACCAAAATATTTCTAATATTAGAATTGTAGTTGAAAAAAATACACAAATTGTAGGAAATAGTGCTGAAAAAATAACAAACGCAACAGTGTTGACAAAAAAATCTGGAGCAGCTTTAACCAAAATTGTTGAAATGGTAGGTGAAACAACAAGCCAAATAAACAACATAGCAATTGCGGTAGAACAACAGTCTTCAGCATCAGAAGAAATTGCTGTCCGCGTAGGTGAAATAACTAAATTAATAGGCACCACATCTTCTAATGCAAATGAATCTTTATCAACAATAGGAAATTTATCACAGCTTACAAACAACTTATTTCAAGTGATGGATAGTGTTGAACACCAAAATAATGGTGTAACACCAACTAAAGCGGAAGTTATTTACCAAGAAGAATCACAAGATGCCGAATATAAACCTGTCATAAAAGAGAAAAAAGAAGTACTAAAATTATCAAATTTAATAGATAATTTTGATGACTTAACATAAAACAAAGCACTATTAGTCGCAAAAAAAAGGTTAATTGAAAAATTAGCCTTTTTTTGTAACTACTGAACATTTAATGCCAAAGAAAATACTCTAAGTCTCATAAGAAAGTAAGAGCTTTTATTGACGAAAAAACTGTATAATGATATTCATAAGAGATAAAGAATAAGAGAGGAGTATTTTATGCCACTTGTATCCCCAAAAGAGATGTTTCAAAAAGCATACAATGAAGGTTTTGCCATTGGAGCATTCAATGTAAATAATATGGAAATAATTCAAGGTATAATTCAAGCAGGAGAGGCAGAAAAAAGCCCTCTAATCCTTCAAGTATCAGCAGGTGCTAAGAAATATGCCGGTTTAACATATATTGTAAAATTAATGGAAGCAGCTGTTGCAACAAGCAATATTCCCTTAGTTCTTCATTTAGATCACGGAACAGACTTTGCTATTTGTAAAGAAGTTATAGACGGAGGGTTTACATCTGTAATGATAGATGGCTCTCATTTAGAATTTGAAAAAAACATAGCACTTACCAAAGAAGTAGTAGCATATGCACATGATAAAGGTGTTTTTGTAGAAGCAGAGCTTGGTCGTTTGGCTGGTGTTGAAGAGGATATTGTATCAGCTGAACATATTTATACAGACCCAGATGAAGCGGTTGAATTTGTTGAACGAACTGGCTGTGATTCTTTAGCAATAGCTATTGGAACTAGTCATGGCGCATATAAATTTAAAGGGGAAGGAAAACTTGATTTTGATCGATTAGAAAAAATATCGCAACTTCTTCCTAATTTTCCAATTGTACTTCATGGTGCATCTTCAGTTCCACAAGAATTTGTAAAAATGGCCAATGAATTTGGTGGTAATATTGGTTCTGCCTCAGGAGTTCCTGAAGAATTGCTTCGAAAAGCTGCAAGTATGGCAGTATGTAAAATAAATATTGATACTGATATCCGTTTAGCTATGACAGCGACTATTCGAAAATGCTTAGTAGAGAATCCAGAACATTTTGATCCACGAGAATATCTCGCACCAGCAAGAAATGCAGTATATGAAATGGTTAAGTACAAAATTAAAAATGTCTTAGGCTCTTCTGAAAAAATCTAACTAAAAAGGATAAAAGAATGTCTACTAAAATAGCAATTAATGGTTTTGGCAGAATAGGGCGGTATTTAACACGTTTAATAGCAACAGAAGATACAGGTTTAGACTTAGTTGCAATAAATGCTCGTGCAAGCAATGAAGATTTAGTTCATCTTTTTAAATATGATTCTGTTCATGGAACTTTTACTGGAACAGTCGTCGCAAATGAACAAGGCTTTTTATTAAATGGCAAGCAAGTTATTGTAACACGTGACGATATTGGCAAGTGGCAATGGAAAAAATTAGGCTGTTCTCTCATTGTAGAAACAACTGGTAAATTCACTGACCGAAAAAGTGCAGAGAAACATCTTGAATGTGGAGCTGAAAAAGTAATAATCAGCGCTCCTGCTAAAAATGCTGATGCAACTATTGTTTATAATGTAAACAATAACGACCTATCTGCAGATGATAAAATTATATCCTCAGCATCATGTACAACTAACTGTTTAGCTCCTTGTCTGCGTATATTGCAAGATAATTTTGGAATTCGCTACGGAACAATGACAACAGTTCATTCTTATACTATGAGTCAGCGTATTTTAGACGGCTCACACAAGGATAGACGCCGAGGAAGAGCTTGTGCTATAAATATGGTTCCAACGACAACAGGGGCGGCTAAGGCTGTATCCTTAGTTATTCCTGAGTTAGCTGATAAATTAGATGGTATGGCAATCCGAGTGCCTACAGCAAATGTATCATTAATAGATTTTGTATGTGAGTTAGAGAAAGAAACTACAATTGAAGAATTACAAAATCTTTTTCAGACACAAGCAAACGAAACACTTGATTATACTGTAGAAGCACTTGTATCTTCAGACTTTACAGGTTCAAGTTTTGGTGGAATTGTTGATGGTAGTTTCTTGAAAGTTTTAAATAAAACTCAAGTTAAAATGCTTATTTGGTACGATAATGAATCTGGTTTCACAAACCAACTTTTACGTTTAATTAAGCTTACAGCAAAAAAATAAAATTATAACAATATTAGATTAAAATATAATATCTATAACAAAAAAAGTGTCCTATTTAGTAAGTAAATAAGACACTTTTTTTGTTTCCTATCCACATTCTAAGTCTCGCATTCACGTATCTAGTCTCGCATTCACATTCTAAACCTCGCATTCACATTCTAAACCTCGCATTCACGTTCTAAACCTCGCATTCACGTTCTAAACCTCGCATTCACGTTCAAAGTCTCGCATTCACGTTCAAAGTCTCGCATTCACATTCAGTTTTTTAAATTACAGAAAAATATTTTCATGAGATAAATTAATTAAAAAATAATATTAAAGAATTTAAAATATTGTTTTAGTAAAAGGATAGCTTATGAAAAATTTTCTTCTGATATTTTCATGCTTGAGTTTATGTTTGAGTTTGTGTTTCTGGGGTTATACAAAATCAAATGATAAAAATAAACACTCAGGTTTAGGGTTAAGTATAACCACTTTGTTTTATAAATAATGCAAAGTTAAAAAATCAATTATCTAACATTTTAACTTCAAAAGGAAAAAGTATGAAAAAATCAATTATCATTTTTTGTTTAATTTTAGGACTTGTAGGCTGTGGCACATCGAATGTTCAGGAAGATAAAACAAAAAAAGACACAGAAAAAAGTGCAGAAAAAAACATAAAAAAAGGTACAGAATTAACCATGCTTAAAGAACAAGCAAAAGCGGGTATAGTGGACGCACAGTACGAGCTTGCTAATTTGTACTATACAGGGAGTGAAGGTGCAGAACAAAGTTTTGAAAAAGCTGTACAGTGGTATGAGAAGGCTGCAAAAAAAGGGCATGCAGTTTCTCAATTTTATTTAAGTGCGATGTACACAGATGGCACAGGAGTAAAAAAAGATTTGGATAAAACTTTTGAATGGACAAAAAAAGCAGCAGAACAAGGGTTAGCAGAAGCAGAGTATAATTTAGGTTATATGTTTGAAACAGGTGAGGGTGTTAAGCAGAACTATCAAGAAGCGCTAAAATGGTATGAAAAAGCAGCAGAACAAGGTTTGCCAATAGCTGTTTACAGTATTGGGGATTTATATATTTCTGGCAATGGCGTTCCTGTAAATAAAGAAAAATCTTACGCTTATGTAACAGTAGCCGCAGATCTTGAAAATGAGCTAATGGGCGAAGATACCTATGATTTGATATTAGAAAATTTAGAAGAAGAGTTAAGCGTAGAAGAACTTTTAGGAGCAGAAAAATATATAAATGAATATAAGGTCAAATACGTAAATTTTGATTAAAAGAATTAAAAGAAGATAAAAAAGCCCTTATTTTATAAGGGCTTTTTTATCTTCTAAAATATATTGTAAGGTTTCTGATGTAGCTGTTTGAACTTTTAAAATATGTCCCCAAACATCAATACTCGTAGCGCTAAGTGGTATACTCAGCTCACTCTTTTTTAATAATTCATTATTATGATTATATATTCTTTTTTCAAAAAGTAACTCAGAACCTTTTTTTCCTTTATATATAATTTTATAATTTTCTTTTCCAGCTAATACAGTGGTTTCCTCAATTACAGAAAAAACAATATCTTCATAATTTACTGTATATTTTATTGGAATAACTTTTTTTGAATCTACCGCAATAAGCCCATTAAAGAGCAATTTTCCTTTCTTTGATATAGCAATATAAATGTTACCTATTTGAATATATCCTATATTATCAAGCATACCTACAATAGGGTAAGTAATAGAATCATAAACAGGGTTCTTTTTAGAAACATTCAATTTTTTCAACGTTTCTTCAAAACTATCACTTTTAAAATTACCCTTTTGAATTATTATTGAAAAATCTTTATTTGCACGAACAAATGGCAACAT
>CAMQUX010000107.1 GCA_947037905.1 uncultured Desulfovibrionaceae bacterium
CTGCGAAAGATAAATCTATTATTCTATCATCTACAAAAGGTCCTCTATCGTCTACTATAAGATCTACACTGTAGTTATTTTCAAGATTAATTACTCGAACAACACTTCCTAAAGGTAAATGCTTGTGTGCAGCAGATAGTGCATACATATCGTAGCGTAAACCTGAAGCTGTTAATTTACCATGAAAATCACTTCCATACCATGATGCTGTGCCTACTTGGTCATAACCTCGTGCTGTTTCTAAAGGATAATATCGTACACCTGCAATTACATAAGAGTGTGTTTTTGGTGGTAAGTCTACGTTCGGCATTTTGCTTGTGCCTCTATGAATACTATCCCCTGAATGTTTTACTGGAATTCCATAAACTTCTTGTTCAGCGTACTGGTTATATTGACTAGCACAACCTGTTAAGCTCATACATAAAAGAAAAAATGATCCATATTTGCAAAGTGTGTTATTTTTCATAAAATCTATTCTCTTTCTTTATCTTTCGATGTTTAAATTGATGATTAAATTGTAATGTATTTCATTTCTCATATAAAAAATATCATGTATATTTTACCTAGGGAAATAAATGTCCTTTCCAGAGATAAAGCAAAAAGTGTGCTACCAATATAAAAAAAGATGATTTATTTAAAAGAAGATAAAAAGGATAGAAATTTCAGTCTATTATAAATTATATATTTCTAATGATTATTTTTCATATCTTGATTTTTTAGCATTTATTAGGTAAAAATATCCCAATTGGATGCATTTGAAGCAAAATTTACCTAGTAAAAAAAATTATAAGATACTAAAGTAAGTAATACAAAATAGCAGAAAGATGAAAAATAGTAGAAAAATACAAATCGCTGAGAGCCATGAATCGTTAAAAGATGAAAATGGCAGGAATATACTAAATAGTATGAAGATGGAAATAAGAACAAATAACAAAAGAAGAAGACATAAAAAAAAGGATTATTAAGCAGAACACTTAAAAATCCTTGATATTTCAGTATGGTGCGACAAGAAGGATTCGAACCCTCGGCCAACGGCTTAGAAGGCCGTTGCTCTATCCAACTGAGCTATTGTCGCAAATATCTCATGAGTCTAATAAAAAAAAACACTATGGTCAACAATATTTTTTCACAAGTGCAATCTTTTCAAGATATTTTTTCCGGCTTAGACAAGCTTGGGCTTTTTCGCATGAATTTTGGGCTTGAAAGAATGCAAGAATTTTTAGAGCGTTTCCAAGAAAAAAATAACTATGCGCCAGAAATCATTCATATTATAGGAACAAATGGTAAAGGGTCTACTGCTACTTTTATAGCTACTATATTAAAGGAGCATGGTTTAGATATAGGACTATACACCTCGCCACATTTTATTTCACCTGTTGAACGAATACTTTTTAATGGAAATACTTTTAATGAACAAGATTGGATTTTTGCTATAAAAAAACTCTGCGAACTTTGTGGAGATATGAGTTTAAGTTATTTTGAAGTGCTTACTTGTCTAGCTTATATACTTTTTCACAAATATAGTATCCCCTTTCTTGTTATGGAAGCAGGACTTGGTGGAAAGCTCGATGCAACCACCGCCATGGAGCCAAAAATAACTGTGCTGACCCCTATCGCAAAAGATCACGAGGCCTTTTTAGGAAACACTATAGAAGAAATAAGTCTTGATAAAACATCTGCCATACAAAAAAATAGCACGGGTTTTTCTGCAAAACAGCTAAATGAAGTAACTCGTATTATTATAAAAAAATCAACCGAGCAAAATGCCACGCTCAATTTTTTATCGGAAGAAGAATATTTGCAAGTGCCTGAAAAATTAGGAATGCTTGGAGCGCATCAAAAAGAAAATGCAGCTCTTAGTGTGCTTGTTGCAAAACATGTACTAAAATATGATTTCTCTTTAGAAAAAACAAAAAAAGCACTACAAAATGCTTTTATTGCAGGTAGAATGCAGAAAATATCTTTTGAAAATAATATAACATGCTATTTAGATGGTGCACATAACGAGCATGCAATTAAGCAACTTTTTGAAAATCTATCGCTATTAACTGAAAAACCAGAGACTCTTATTTTTGCGTGCATGAACGATAAAAAACCAGAAATTCTTGCAGAATACATTAAAAAATTTCCATTTAAGCAAATATTAATCCCACGTATAGAAGAAAATGAACGTGCTGTTTCACCTCAAGATTTAGCGCTTATTTTTAAAAATACTGATATAAAAACACCTATATATGAAGAAAATTCTTTACAAGAAGCATTAAAAACTGCACGCTCAAAAACAGCTCCATTTATAATAATGGGCTCTCTTTATTTATTAGCTGAATTCTATATTTTGTATCCAGAATATTTATCACCAAAGCTCACGGAAAAGGACTTTTCATGAACGACAATCTCTATAGACTCATCCCTTCAGTGGATAAACTCCTCTCCTATTCCCTCACGCAAAATGAGCTAAATGTTCTTCCAAAAAAATGGTTATCTGAGCAAATTGGCTTTTTTTTAGATAGCTACCGTGAAAAAATTACACAAGAAAATATCACCGCAACCGAGCTTGAATTCTCTTCTTTATGTGCTAAGCTCAGTATTTTTCTTTTAAAGAAAAATTCCCCACAACTAAAACAAGTCATCAACGCAACAGGTGTTGTGCTGCATACCAATATGGGCAGAGCGTTACTTGCAAAAGAGGCACAAATTGCAGTAGCATCTATTTGTAGCAACTATTCTAATCTAGAATTTAACTTAGAAACAGGCATGCGTGGGAGCAGATACGACCATGTGGAGGAGCTTCTTTGCTCCATCACTGGTGCAGAAGCTGCCATTGTTGTTAATAATAATGCAGCAGCGGTACTGCTTATTCTTGATAGTTTTGCAAAAGCAAAAGAAGTTATTGTTTCACGAGGACAATTAGTAGAAATTGGCGGTTCGTTTCGTATTCCTGATATTATGGAAAAAAGTGGAGCTCGTCTTAAAGAAATAGGAACAACAAACAGGACACATTTAAAAGATTATCAAAATGCAATAACTGATGATACCGTTGCCCTTTTGCGAGTACATACTTCAAATTTTCGCATCATTGGCTTTACCCATGAAGAACCTCTAGAAGCATTAGTAGCTCTTGCAAAAGAAAAAAATATCATGCTTATAGAGGATTTAGGAAGTGGCAGCCTTGATGGTTTTGAAACACTCACACTCTTACATGAGCCAACAGTACAAAAAAGCATTCAGGCAGGAGTAGATATTGTCAGCTTCTCTGGAGATAAAGTGCTTGGCGGTCCTCAGGCAGGAGTTATTGTTGGGAAAAAAGAATATATAGATACTCTTAAAAAGAATCCTCTCACAAGAGCGCTACGCATAGATAAACTCACTCTTGTAGCTCTTGAGGCAACTCTTAGGCTCTATAGAGATAAAGACCTCGCAAGAGAAAAAATTCCGACTCTAGCCATGCTCTATATATCTAAAGAAGATTTAGCAAAGAAAGCACAGGAACTTTTCTCACTTATTAACAACAAAAATCAAACGTTAACTATAACACTAAAAGATGGTTTCTCAAAAGTTGGTGGCGGAGCATTCCCTGAGCAAAACTTAGCAACAACTTTGATTATAATAAGCTCTTCAAAAGAAAATGCACAAAATCTTAAAACTAAACTACGTGAGAATACCATGCCTATCATTGCACGCATAGAAGATGATTTTCTTTGCCTTGATGTGCGAACTATTGCCAAAGAAGATTTTAATCTTATACTATTAGCACTAGAAAAATTATAAAATTATAGAAAAAAATACAAAGCTCTAAAAAGATTAAAAAACGTTAAAATTATAAAAAGGAATAACTATGACCACTAAAAATCATGATATAAATGGCTGGGAACATTATAATTCTGAAAATGAAAAAAAAGAAATGTACGCTCTTGCGGATAAATATCTTTCTTTTCTAACAGAGGCAAAAACAGAAAAAGAAGTTGTTACTTATATTGAAAAAGCTTTAAAAGAATCTGGCTTTTCAGATAATACTGCTGAAGGTACACTCATTCGTAAATTAAAAGGGAAAACGCTTCTTGCTGCTAGACGAGGAAAACGTCCTTTATCTGAAGGATTTCGAATGGTTGGCGCTCATGGCGATTCTCCTCGAATAGATTTTAAACAGCATCCTCTCTATGAATCTTGTGATTTAGCACTCGCTAAAACTCACTACTATGGCGGAATACGTAAATATCAATGGCTAGCACGCCCTCTTGCAATTCATGGTACTGTTGTAAAAATGGATGGAACAGAAATAAATATTGTTATTGGCGAAAAAGATACTGATCCTGTTTTTACAATAACCGATTTACTTCCACATCTTGCGCAAAAAGAAATAGAGAAAAAAGTAAAAGATGCTTTTGATGCAGAAAAATTAAATCTTGTTCTTGGGAGTATTCCTGATAAAAGCGAAAAAAAATCACCCCTAAAAAATACTATCTTAAATATTTTAAAACAAAAATATGCTATGGAAGAAGAAGACTTTTATAGTGCCGAGATACAAATTGTACCAGCAGATAAACCACGGTATGTAGGGCTTGATTCGTCCCTCATTGGCAGCTACGGGCACGATGATAGAGTATGTGTCTTTGCAGCTCTTGAAGCATTTTTAAACTCACCACAGCCAGAATACACACAAATATTTATAGTATGGGATAAAGAAGAAATAGGCTCAGAAGGCTCAACAGGCGCACAGTCTCACTTTTTTGATTACTGCATTGAGGATATGAAAGAAGCTTGGGATAAAGACGCAAAACTGAGCCAAATTTATCTGCAAGGAAAAATGATATCAGCCGATGTAAACGCAGGACTCGATCCAGATTATCAAGATGCGTTCGAAAAAATGAACTCAGCAAAAGTTGGGTATGGTCCTTGCTTTAATAAATTCACAGGAAGCCGTGGAAAGGTAGGAGCAAATGATGCTCACCCTGAATACATAGCTTTCCTACGAAATATTTTAAAAAAGGCAAATATTCCATGGCAAATGGCAGAGCTTGGAAAAGTAGACTTAGGTGGCGGTGGAACTGTTGCAAAATTCTTAGCAAGTTACGGAATAGATGTTATTGATATGGGACCAGCAGTACTCTCAATGCATAGCCCTTTTGAAATTGTAAGTGTTGTGGATTTGTACGCAACAGCAAAAGCCTTAAGCACTTTTTATAAAAGTTAATGACTAAAAAAACTTGTTTTAGAAAATAAGATTTGCATTAAATAAAACAACAATACTAAAAATTCTTAATACTAATATTAGTATTCTTCAGATTCTAGAATAAAAGAAAGCAGAGAACATATAATTCTCTGCTTTCTTTTTATT
>CAMQUX010000108.1 GCA_947037905.1 uncultured Desulfovibrionaceae bacterium
GCGAGATGCGCACCGAGTTCACGTAGTTTTTCATCTTGGTTTTCTCTGTAGTCGCCGGTATCTATTTGGATACGCACAGGCGCTCCGAGATTTCTTGTTATGACTCTATTTGCTATGTATTGTAGGGAAGTAAGCGTTTGTCCGCCTTTACCTATTATAAGCCCTGAGTATTCTTTGTTTATGATGGTAACGAGCACTTTATCTTTGCCAAGGGTTACTTCGATATCGTCATCGCTATCGAGTATTGGGCGTAGGATATTGCACATGGCTTCACGTACTTTTGCTATTATGACTTCTGGCTCAATGTTATCAGGAAGTCCGAACGGTTCACGTTCTTCTTGCTGGTCGTTATAGTTGCTGGAATCATTGTCAGTATAAGAATCGTTTGAGTTATAAGAGTTATTATCATCTTCATACTCATCTTGAGCAAGAGGCGAGTCATGTTTTATAAAAGTAGTTTCTTCTTTCTTTTTTGAATTTTGTGAAGCAGGTTTCTTTTTCTTATCACTTTTTTGTTTAGCTTCGTCTAATAGCGCACTGTTAGAGTCGCTAGGGCGAGCTTTAACGGTCGCTTTTTTTGCACCAACAAGTCCAAATATTCCAGTAGATCCACCTGATACGATTTCTATTTCGAGTCTTTCACGTCCGAGGCTGAAATGTGTACAGGCGGCTTCAATAGCCATATCTAGGTTTTTCCCTTCAAATTCTTTAAAATCACTCATAAAAACTCCTAATCATTGCAAGATATTATTGTTTGCGCATCATAAGCCATTGCTGGAAAATAGCTAAGAGGTTGTTAACTAACCAGTAAAGAACAAGCCCAGATGGGAAATTTAAGAACATAATAGTGAAAATTACAGGCAAGAACATCATAATTTTTGCTTGCAAAGGGTCTCCAGGAGCAGGAGTCATTTTTTGCTGTAAAAACATACTAAATCCCATAAGGATAGGAGTGATATAGAGCGGATCTTTAGATGATAGATCCATCAACCAAACGATATCTGTAAAAGGTAAGAAATCGATAAATCCAGCTTGTCTAAGGGCAAGTGAACCAAGGAGTGCTTTGTATAGTCCAAAGAACACAGGTATTTGGATAAGGATCGGTAAGCAACCGCTTGCAGGGTTTACTTTGTATGTTTTGTATAGCGCAAGAGTTTCTTTGTTTATTTGCTCTTTGTCGTCTTTATACTTTTCTCTAATTTTAAGCATCATTGGCTGTAGTTGCTTCATCTTATTCATGGACTTGTAGCTTTTTTGAGAGAGCGGCCAGAATACGAGCTTAATAAGCATAGTAAGGAGTATGATAGCTACCCCGTAGTTATTAACTACTTTGTAAATTTCGTTTAGAGCTATTACAAGAGGTCTTGCGAGAATATCGAAGAACCCGTAATCGATAATTTTTTCAATATTAGCAGGACCACCTTTAAGTTGAACATCACTAAGAGGTCCAAGGTAGTACTGAACAGCGAATTGAGTGTTTTGATTTGGGTATACATCTGCAGCACGTTCAAAAGCTAAGCGGTATATATCTTCATCTTGCAGGCGAACTTTCACTTCAGCTTCAAACGCATCAGGTAATATTGCTATACCGAAGTAGTTAGAATCAATAGCAGCCCAGTCGAAATATTGGGTGGAGGAGAAGCCATCTTCTAATTTTCCAGCTTTTTTAATTTCAGTATATCCTTCCTCTATATTGTAATAGGCAAATTTAGTAGGATTATAGGTACTTTCATTAGGGGCGACGCTATTTGTGGCAAGTGTGAATGCAACACGAACTTGGGAAATATTTTCTTTAGCAGAAGATATAAGTAACACTTCATCTATGAAATAAGTCTTTGGTGAGAAAGTAAGTTTTCGTGTGATAGTATAGTCATCAAGTTTCCCTATAAAAGTAAGGGTAACAGGCTCAGCTTCAAGTGTAACATTTTTAGTGGGTCCAGACCAGCTTGCGTTTGTCCAAGTAGGTTGCCCGTTAAGGATAATACCAAGAGGAGCTTTTTCTGCAGCTTTTTTGCTGATAAGATTTACATCTGGTGAATTTTTATCGATATTTTCTTTGTAATCATTTAGTTTAAATTCTTCTAAAAAGCCACCTGCAGTGTTTATTTTTGCAGTATAATAAGCATTTTTAATAGTAAGCACTTTTCCTGTAGTTGGGAGTGCTACTTGTGTATTTATACTAGCAGAAGGGACATTTTCTGCAACAGGGCTTGTGTTTGTAGAATCAGTGGTATTTTCAGCAACAGGAGTTTGTTGAACAGGAGCAGGAGGAAAAATCATTCCCCAGCCTACTAAAATTGCTAAAGAAATTGCAATAGCTAAGATAACGCGTTTACTATCGTTCATGAGTTACTCTTTTTTTTTTGAAAGGTGAAAAGTGTAGGGAGTTAGGAACAGGGTCGTAACCACCTTTGCAGAAAGGATTGCATCTGATAAGTCTGTAGGAAGTGAGCAGTGTGCCAAAGAAACAACCGTGTAAAGAAACAGCATCAATAGCATACTGGGAGCAAGAAGGGACGAACCTGCAACAGTTTGGCCAAAGAGGCGAGAGCAGGTATTGATACACTTTAATAGACGCAATAAAAAAATTACGCATTTTCTGTCCTTGGTGACGAAAGGAAAGTGGAAAAATTTACGGAATGATTTTTGAGTATTTTGGTGTGCAGGTTTTCGAGTTCATTTTTTGCAACAAGCAGGGAAAATGATGCTGGTTCAAAGCATTTTTTTGGTATAATAATTATGTCAATAGGGAGTGCAAGAAGAGGTGTATCCGCGCGAAAATGCTCACGTAGTACACGTTTTATACGATTCCTAGTAACAGCCTTACCAACTTTTTTGCTTATACTAAAGCCAACACGAGCGGTAAAATCATTTCTAATAGTCAGTTCGTCAGTTTTATATTTAATAAAGAGAATGAAATTTTTTGTAAAAATTTTATTAGCAAAATCATAACAGGCTTTAAAATCGGCACTGCGACGAAGATGGTATTTTTTTTCCACTTTTATTAAACAGTAAGTCTTTTTCGTCCTTTAGCACGACGACGAGTAAGAATAGCACGTCCGCTTTTAGTTGAGCTACGAAGGCGGAAACCATGAGTTCTTTTTCTTTTTAATTTACTTGGTTGGTAAGTTCTTTTCATATTTTTATTCCTTAAAGATATTTATAACTATATAGTGAAGAGAAAAGATGAATCTAATAGATTAAAATCATTATCATTTCTTCGTTTTCTTCTAAAAAGTAGAGTGACTATAACTTCAAGATACAGAAGAGTCAAGCAGTACTTTTAGTCTGAGTTGTTCTTTTTGCAAGAAATACGAACAAAATGCAAGGAAAAAATAGCGAAAAATATTAAAAAAATGAAAATAAAGGAAAATCTAAGCCGAAAGGGTAAATAGCTAAAAAAGTGCATTGAATCATCTTTATTAATATTATATAATAATAAAAGAAGTTTTGTTGAGTAAAGAAACAGAAATATAACAGCGAGTATTTAGTAGGAGGATATATGATTAATGCGATAGATCTGTACTGGGATAAACGCCTAGTGGATGTGGCAAATGCGCTCAGAAAAAATAATTTTAGCTCACATATTTTTGCGAATAAAGAGCTTGCTAGCGCATTCTTTTTTAATGAAATTATTGCAGAATACAATCCAGAGAGTTTTTCTTTTGGAGGCACTACAAGTGTTGTGAATGCTGGTGTGTACGCAAAACTAAAAGAACTATATCCTGCTAAAGTTATCGATACCTTAGATAAAACTATGAGTTTGGAAGAAAAAACTGCACGCAAAAGAAAAGCCTTATTGTGTGATATGTTTTTAGCAAGTACCAATGCATTAACTGAAACTGGTGTGCTTGTGAATTTAGATATGGTAGGCAACAGAGTTGGTCCCATGCTTTTTGGACCTAAAAATGTTGTTCTTTTTGTGGGCAGAAATAAAATTGTAAAAGATAAACATGAAGCTTTTAGTCAGATACGAAATTTTACAGCACCCACAAATATTGGGCGTTTACAAATGCAAACTCCCTGTTTGCATACGGGCAGATGTCAGGACTGTTCAAGTGATGCGAGAATTTGCAATAGTTGGACAATACAGGAAAAAGCTTTCCCAAAAGGGCGGACAATAGTTCTCTTAATTAATGAAGATTTAAGTTTTTAACTATAGTACTAATGAGTTAGATTTTTTTTAAGTAATTTATCTATTATTAAATACATAGACGAACTTTAAATCCATAAGTGAACTTTGAACAGCTAAACGAATAGTCGATTTATAGATGAACTTTGAGCCTATAGACGAACTTTGAACTTATAAGCCAATGATGGGTTTATAGACGAACTTTGAACTTATAAGTGAATTTAAAATCATAAGCGAAGAGTGAAACTATAGGCAGTAGTAAATTTATAGATGAATTTTGATCATATGGATAAATTTTGATTTTATGGATAAATTTTGATTTTATAGATGAATTTTGATTTTATAGATGAATTTTTGAAATTATAGGCAAATAGTGGAGTTTTGATTGATGAAAGAGTATACAAGCACTCAAAAAAAATACAGAAACTTTGATATTTCAAGCAGCAGTCGTTGTTTTCATTTATCGGTAGAAGAAAGTGATTTGTATATTCGCTGTGAAAATAATATTGAGAAAGAAATGCATCAATATTTGTATGATTTACGAGGGCAGATAAAAAATATAATTCTTTTGTATCCAGATTTTCAAACAAGTTTTTCGCCCATATCCTTACCAAAGGAAATACAGGGAATAGCACAAGAAATGTGCACAGCTGCAAGTATTGCACAAGTAGGTCCCATGGCAGCAGTGGCAGGAGCTATTTCTTACGCATTAGTAACACAGTTTAAAGAGCAAGCAGGTTCTCATTTAATAGTTGAAAATGGTGGAGACCTAGTGCTTTTCTCAGAAAAAGAGCAAACAGTCGGGCTTTTAGCTCAGCCAGAAAAAGGATTAAATTTTGCTATTCGAGTATCGCCAACACTAGAGCCAGTAGCTTTTTGCTCATCTTCTGGGAGAATAGGGCATTCTGTTAGTTTTGGCGTGAGTGATTTAGTTACTGTACGCTGGAAAAATGGAGCACGAGCTGATGCTGCAGTAACAGCTCTTGCAAATATGCTCAAAGGAACAGAGGACATAGAGCGGGTAATTGAGCACGCACAAAAATTATCAAACGTGGGCTTAGATGGAATTTTTATACAATATAAAGATAAGATTGCAATTTGGGGAGATATGGAACTTGTGTCTGTATAACTTATTTTAGCAAGCAGAAAGCAGAAAGCAGAAAGCAGAAAGCAGAAAGCAGAAAGCAGAAAGCAG
>CAMQUX010000109.1 GCA_947037905.1 uncultured Desulfovibrionaceae bacterium
CTCGTTCCATTTGAAGATAGAGCACGTTTTAATATAGTTGTAGGTTTTTTTGAAACAGCAAAGCGTATTTTATTTTCTCCTCGATTATTTTTTAGTACAATGTTTGGAAATAATATTGCTTATCCATTAGCTTTTGCAGCAATTTCTCTCTTTATAACCTTTACATCTAATATGCTCATATCATTTTTCTTAGTAAACATAGGTTCATTGCAACTTCCTGAAGTGTATCAAGTAATGATGGATGATATTATAAAGAGCGGTATTTCATTGTGGAGTCTGTTCGGAAGCGTTTTATTATTACTAGTACTAATGGTATTATGTATAGTAACCATGCTAAGTGCTTGTTTGCTTGTTTCCTTACGGGGAGTGCTAAAACAAGAGTATACTTTTATAAGTGTTTACCGAGTAGTTTTATATTCAAGTGTAAGTGCTTTTCTCTTAATAGTCCCTTTTATAGGACCTGTGGTTGCAGGATTAGGTTTTATGTATTTATTGGTTGAAGGTTTTAAATCGCATTTTAATATAGATTATGCACAGGCAGGATTTTCTTGTCTTCTTGTAGTTTTGGCTTTTATTTTTATGGGCATTGTTTTTACTGCATAAAGTATTCGTATTTTGATGTGTATTGGTTCTGAAATTCCGTTATAAATTATGTGAAGTATATGATATAAGAGTAGAAGTAAAAAATAAGGAGTTATTATGAGTATTATTGCATCTGTATGGGCAAGGGAAATATTAGATTCTCGAGGAAATCCAACAATTGAAGTTGAAATTATGTATGAGTCTGGAATATCAGGTCGAGCAGCTGTACCATCTGGCGCCTCAACAGGAATTCGAGAAGCACTAGAACTGCGTGATTTAGATTTATCTCGTTACGGTGGAAAAGGCGTACAGAACGCAGTGACTCATGTTCGAGAAGAAATAGCAGAAGCAATACTTGGGCTCGATGGTCTGCGTCAACTCCACTTAGATAATCTTCTTTTAGATTTAGACGGTACCGATAATAAAAGCCGCTTAGGTGCAAATGCACTTTTAGGCGTATCACTTGCAAATGCACGAGCTGCAGCTAATTATTTAGGACTACCATTATATCAATATTTAGGCGGAGTGAATGCAAAAATTTTACCAGTGCCTATGATGAATATAATAAATGGTGGCGAGCATGCTCCAAATAATCTCGATATTCAAGAATTTATGATAATGCCAATAGGTGCAAAAACTTTCACCGATGCACTCAGAATGGGTACAGAAGTGTTCCATTCCCTTAGAGCAATTTTAGCACAAGATGGGCACATAACATCTGTTGGAGATGAGGGTGGTTTTGCTCCCAATTTAGCTTCACATGAAGAAGCTTTTGAGTATATCATACGTGCTATAGAAGCATCAGGATATAATCCTGGATTTGAAGTAGCACTAGCAATAGATGCAGCATCTTCAGAATTTTATAAAAATGGTCGTTATATCATGTCAGGTCAAAAGCAAGAATTTTCTTCCCTTGAACTTGTGGACTATTACAAAGAACTTACTAAAAAATATCCACTTGTATCCATAGAAGATGGTTTAGATCAAAATGACTGGGATGGTTATCAAAACTTAACAGCACATCTAGGTGAGACTGTACAGCTTGTGGGAGATGATATTTTTGTTACAAATCCTGATATCTTAGCAGAAGGAATCGAAAAGGGCGTTTGCAACTCAATACTTGTAAAGCTTAATCAAATAGGAACATTAACAGAAACACTCGATACAATAGAAATGGCAAAACAAGCTGGTTATACATCTGTAATATCTCACCGTTCAGGCGAGACAGAAGATGCATTCATATCTGACCTAGCAGTTGGAGTAAATGCAGGACAAATAAAAACTGGCTCTTTATGCCGTAGTGACCGTGTGGCAAAATATAATCAGCTATTACGCATAGAAGAGAATTTAGAAGATGATGCGTTATATTATGGCCCAGTGTTAGTAGAAAGCTGGTTCAGTGGTGACGAATAATTATTTATAAAAAAATATAAAAAGTTAATAATATAAGCAATTAACAAAAGAAAAAAGATAAAGAAGGTTCATGTGTTAGTATTAGATGGTAAAGAAACTGCAAGAAAAATTCGTGAAGAGTTACAGAAAGAGCTTGCAGGTATTTATAAAAAAGATTTGCGTCCTGCTGCACTTGCTGTGATTTTAGTAGGGGAAGATCCTGCATCAGAAGTATATGTTCGTAATAAGGAAAAAGCATGTGCAGATGTGGGTATTGTATCAAAAAGTTATAAATTAGCGGAAAATACAAGCCAAGAAGAACTAGAGAGCGTAATAGATGTTTTAAATAATGATGAAAATATTGATGGAATATTATTACAATTACCGCTTCCAAAAAGTTTAAATGCCGAAAAATGTTTAGAAAAAATAGCAGTACATAAAGATGTGGACGGTTTTCATCCAGAAAACATAGGCAAGTTAGTACTTGGGCTGCCAGCTTTTAAGTCTTGCACACCAGCAGGTATAATGAATCTTTTAGAGCGTTATAATTTATCCGTATCTGGCAAAAAAGCAGTAGTTGTTGGGCGTAGTAATATAGTTGGAAAACCACTTGCACTGCTACTGCAACAAACAGGCGCATTTGCAAACGCAACCGTAACAGTTTGTCATTCAGGCACAAGTAATTTAGAAGAAGAATGCCGTAGTGCAGACTTTTTGTTTGTTGCAATGGGTAAGCCAGCGTTTATTAAAGGGCATATGGTAAAAGATGGTGCGGTGGTTATTGATGTAGGAATACACAGAACTGAAAACGGTCTTGTAGGGGACTGCGATTATGCAGAGATTAGCAAAAAAGCATCTGCCATGACACCTGTTCCTGGTGGTGTTGGACCCATGACTATTGCTCAGCTTCTTGTAAATACTGTGAGTGCGTACAAAAAACATGTGCTTTAATTATAGTTATATTTAAAGAAATAAAAAAAAAGAAAAGTAGTTATATAATTACTTTTCTTTTTTTTTATACGTTTTTCTTTTTTTATTTTGGACTTTATATACGCACACGTAAATTTTATTTGAGACAAGTTTCTAGTTTGTCTCTAGTTATCTAATTTCGCTCTACTTTAGTTAGAGACCCTTTAACTAAATATAATTCACCTGTATATGAAGTATATGAAGCATATAGAATAGAGTAAAGGTGTATATATTTTTGTGAATTTATCTGCTTGTGTAGCTATTTAAACGTTGTTGCTCAAATTGTTTTTCAAGCTCCTCTTGTTGATAGAGAGCAGTGTCGACCATTTTATGGGCTTCTTCAAAGTCAGGGTTAATATCTATAGAACGCCTAGCCATTTTTTCTGCAAGCTTCCATTTTCCCCAATCAGCATAAAGTCTTGAAATATTAAAAAGTAAGTACTCATCAATAGCACAAAGTTTAATTGCATGTTTATAGTACTGTTCAGCTGTGCTAAATTGTTCTAGCTTTCTAAGGCTAATAGCAAGTTTATTGTACAGATGCAAAGCAGTAGGGTTGAGTTCTAGTGCAACTTTTAAGTATGGTAATGCTTCAGTGTGCATTTTTTCCTGAATATAACAATCAGCAATATCTGCAAAAATAAGATAGTCGCCAAAAGCATCACGAGCAACTCTTGGAAAAAGAGCGTTTGCCTTCTCAATTCTTCCTTCTTGCAAATGTTCTTTTGCTGCTGCGAACATAATCGCTCTGTTTCTTTTTTTCTCTTCAAATTTTTGATGCGCATCATCATGAATATTTTTTTGCAGGCTTTGCGTGAATTCAGAAAGTTGTTTATATAACTCTTGTTCTTCCCCTCTTTTATACTTAAAAGCAGCGGGATTTTCACAGAGCTTAGTAAACTCTCTGTCCATAGAAATATGATGCACGCTATTATTTAAAAGTGTATCAAACTCTTCACGCTCACTGCGCATAAGAGAACTTTTTGATATAGTCATAAGTGCCGATTGCAGTGCAATAATAGCAGAGAGAAGTTTTTCAGCCCTTAGCAGTGTAGGAATATTTTTTAATTTTTGTCTTGCTGCAGCAATTTCATTACTCATGTAAGCCCCGAAATTATTTTAAAGAATCTTGAACTAAATTTTTAAATCTTGCGAAAAAATACTGGCTATCGTGCGGACCTGGCGCTGATTCTGGATGGAACTGGATAGCAATAATTGGTTTTGTTTTATGCGCAAATCCTTCTAAAGTTTTATCATTTAAGTTGATATGCGTAACCTCTAAGTCTTTTATGTCAGAAATATCAACGCAAAAGCCATGATTTTGTGAAGAAATTTCAATTTTATTTGTTTTAAGGTTCATAACAGGATGATTACATCCGTGATGTCCAAATTTTAGCTTATAAGTTTTACCACCTAAAGCTTGTCCAAGTATTTGATGCCCTAAGCATATACCTGCAACTGGTAAATCTTCACAAAACGAACGAGCAACGGTAACAGCATGTGTTAAAGTGGCAGGGTCGCCTGGTCCATTAGAAAAGAAAACTGCATCTGGCTTAAAAGAACGGACTGTTTCTTCAAGCGTATCTGCTGGAACAATGATAATTTGAAATCCCTGTTCTTCGAGCAATCTAAAAATGTTCCATTTAGTTCCAAAATCATAAACGATAACTTTGAGTTTGTCATCACTTTTCCAAAGTTTTTCTCTTTCTGAAATTTCAAGAGGGATAATAGATTCATTTTCCCAACGAGATAGTTCTTTAATACTCACGTTATCGGCTAAATTTTGCCCTTGCATAAGAGGAATATTTGAAAAAAGTTTATCAACTTCATTTAACGTAATATCTTTTGTAGTAATAAATCCACGCATAGCACCATGAATGCGTAAATGCCTTGTGAGTGCTCTTGTGTCTATGTTTTCAATTCCCATAATATTATGACGACTTAGATAGTCTGCAAGCGTTTCTGTACTCTGCCAGTTACTAGGATTTTTACAGCATTCTTTTACAATAAGTCCCGCTACATGCACTGAGTCAGATTCAATATCAGTACAGTTAATACCATAGTTTCCTATAAGAGGATACGTCATACAGAGCATTTGTCCAGTATAAGATGGGTCTGTGAGTATTTCTTGATAACCACTCATACCAGTATTAAAAATAACCTCTCCATGGCTTTGCCCTTCACCTGTGAAAGAGGTGCCATGAAAAAAAGTTCCATCTTCTAATATAAGAGTTGCTTTCAAGATTTTTTCTCCTGTATAATACGTATAATATTTTCTAAATCTTCAGGACTATCGACTCCATGAGAC
>CAMQUX010000110.1 GCA_947037905.1 uncultured Desulfovibrionaceae bacterium
GAGCTAAAAGGAATACTCGAACAAATAGCAAATATAACATCAAAAGAGATAGCAGAAGAGCTTGCAAAAGTTGTTGGCGGGACTGAAATTTATATCCCAAAAGACCCAAAAGAAACCTCTTTAATAAGTCAGATTATAGGCATAGAACATGCTCAAATTATTGCGGAAAAAATCGGCTATGGTAAAATATCTATACCCGCAGGAGAATTTAGAGGACAAGGCGCAAGGACTAAATACATAGAAAGCTTACTTAGCCGTGGGTATCCGGTTAATTTAGTAGCAAGGCTTGCAGACTGTGGGGAACGAACAGTTTGGAATATTAAAGCAAAAACAGAGAAAAAGATAAAAGAAAAATACCTAAGGTTACCTTTTTAAATAAAACAAAAAGACCCTGCAAATGTGCAGGGTTTTTTTACGCCTTCTCATTTGTTAAAAGAAAGTATGAGGAGCAAAAGTCATTTGAGAAACATTTGAGAAGAAAGGAAAATACACACAAACAGCACGGTATAAGTATTTCAACAAAAAGTTGCTCAAGTTATACACGTATTCATTAATTAGGTGGCGATAAATGCAAGTAAGAATAAATGCAGGTAGGAATAAAGAAGTAATAATTCGCATACATCCTTTTATAGATGTATCGGAAAATAATGAAGGGAATATTGCAGTAATGTTAAACAAACCATTTAAAAAGGTAATTGGTGCTCGATTTGGAAAATGACATACAAAAAAAAGGTTTACAGCTATTTTTAAATGATACTCTAAACATATTTAAAAATAATGTAGTAGGTGTGCAGACTTTTGAACTCCACTCTTCTCAATTCACACCACAAGACCTTGCAGAAATGAGCATACAAAAACCAGCAGTGCTTTTATCCCTACTTGGTATTAAAAACATAGTAACTAAGCCAATAGGATATGGGATTATTCTTGAACTAGCATGCTTTGTTCTTGCCGATAATGCAGCACAGGCGAGCAAAACACTCTGTAACAATCTAACAATTTTGCCGTTTATAGAGAATATTTTGACAATACTTGAAAGTGATGAGCATTGGCAATTATCTCAGCTACCAGAAAATATACGGGCGGAGAGTCTCTACAGCGCAACAGGTGTGCAGGTAGCAGTATGGAACATTAAATGGGAGCAAGAAATAACTCTAGGCGCTACAAGCTCTGGAAATCTTGCAGATTTTTTAAATCTCGGCGTAACTTTAGACAAAACAGAAGAGGAAAAAAAGGACTAAAAAATGGCAATAGTACATATCACACCAAAAGATAAAAAAAGAGTCTTAGATCCAATAAGCTTAAAAGCTTTACCTGTAGAGGGTTTGGATATGGATTTAACTCCTTACTGGCAACGTAGGGAAGATGAAGGATCAGTAGCAATAACGCTCATAAATAAAGATACAAAAAAGGAAAAATAATGACAGTATCATTTAACGAAATACCTAAAAATGGAAGAGTCCCTGCAACATTTATTGAGTTTGATAACTCAAACGCAGTACAAGGTGCAACACTTATGCCTTTCAAGGGTTTAATTTTTGGACAAAAACTTACAGCAGGCACAGCAGAAGCTTTAAAAACTGTAAAAGTAACAAGCAAAGAACAAGCTAAAATTCTTTTTGGTAAAGGTTCACAATTAGAAATGACCGTATCTGCACAATTAGAAGCAGATAACTCAACAGAAATCACAGTATTACCACTAGAAGATAACCAAGCAGCAGTAGCTGCAACTGGAGAAATTCTTATAGATGGAGAAATAAAAATTGGCACACTAAGCCTTTATATTGCACCTTTTTACGAAGGTAGCTCTTTACGAGGTAAAGTAACTGTAGCAAGTCGTGCTGGTATGACAAGTGCAGATTTAGCAACAGCTCTAGCAGCTGCTATAAATGTAAAAGAAGACTTACCAGTAACAGCAAGCGCAACAGAAAACAAAGTGCTTTTGACCGCTAAAAATAAAGGTGAGGTTGGTAACAACATCGCAGTATGTCTTAATTACTTTGACGGCGAAGAATTACCATCAGGCCTATCATTAACTTTTAACGCAGCAGCTTTAGTAGGAAGTTTAAGCCCAAGCTTTGTATGGACAGGAACCCTTGCAGGAACAGTTGCTTTTTATGGCAATCAAGATCCAGCACGTCCTTTTCAAACACTCACTATTAAAGGAGTATTACCACCTAAAAAACTAAGTGGTATGCTATTAAAAGGCGGAGCAACAAATCCAGATGTATCAAATGTTTTCGCTAAAATCGGCGACGAACAGTATCATATAGTAACATGTCCTTATACAGATTTAGCAAATTTAACAGCTATTGCAATTGAGCTTAAAGATAGAAGAACAGCCACAAGACAAATAGATGGTATGTGCTTTTGTGCAGTAAATGGCACACATGCAGAAATGAGCGAACTAGGTGATAGTTTAAATAGTGAAGATATTTGTATAATCGGCACAGGTGGTAGTTTTACCATGCAAGAGAAAAACTTACTCTTACACGATGGTATCTCTACATACGCAGAAAATGCAGACAGTACAGTTTCAATACAAAGACTTATAACAACATACAAAACAAATACTGCAGGAGCAGAGGACACAAGCTATTTAGATGTGAACACTCTTCTAACTCTTTCATATCTACGATACGATTTTAAAAACTACATCATGCGTAAATACCCACGCCATAAACTAGCAAATGACGGAACAATGTATGGTCTAGGTCAATCAATTATAACACCTAAAATAGGCAAAGCAGAAGCTATTGTATGTTATCGTAATTGGATGGAACTCGGTTTAGTAGAAAATGCAGAAGGTTTTAAAGCAGGTTTAATTTGTGTAAGAGACAAACAAGATCCTAACCGTTTAAACTTTGTATTACCAGTAGATCTTATCAATCAATTACGAGTATCAGGCGTAAAAATCGCATTTACATTATAAAATAGGAAGGAAAAAAATATGGCAACAGATAGTCGCAGAGCAGGTAAGATATTTTTCACTATAGACAGTGTTCAGTATGATGCTAAAGGCTCTTTCACTTACAATTTAGGAAAAGATAAACGTGAAGCAATGGTTGGGCATGATAAAGTTCATGGCTATAAAGTGCTTCCACAAGTACCTTATATCGAGGGCGAAATAACAGACAGCGGTCGTTTAAATCTTGAGAAATTGTTCGATCTTGATGGCGTAACAGTAACACTTGAGCTAGCAAATGGTAAAGCAATACTACTTCGCGAAGCATGGTATGCAGGCGAGGGAACAGTAAGCACCGAAGAGGGAAATATACAAATCCGCTTCGAGGGAATAAGCGCAGAAGAAGTTGCTTAGCAAATAATAGAGAATAAAAAGGAAACAATATGAAACACGGTAAAATAATACTTTCCAAAGCTATCACGGTAAATGGTGAGGAAGTGAAAGAATTACAAGCAACAGAACCAACACTTGGAATGTTAGAGGGTGCAGAGCTTTTTGTAACCGAAAACGGAGAATTTAAAATAGATTTAAAAACTCTCCCAAGACTCATGGCGAACGTGTGTAATATTCCTTTATCTTCAGCACGGCAAATATCATTGCAAGACATGCCAGCAATAATGGAGTTTGCAAAAGATTTTTTGCCAGTTTCCCAGACAACTGGAGCATAATGCAAGAGGAAATCGTATATGTTTTTCATTTTTCTCTGAAAGATTTAAAAAATATGAATTCACAAGAACTAGTGCGCTGGCACAAAGCAGCAGTACGTATCAATAAACAGGTAAATGGATAAAATTGTATGGCAGATATAAAACATAATAAAACAATAGAAACAATAGACAACTTTACAAAACATCTAGATGGCTTGGCAAAAGGTATGGGTGCTTTTACCAAAAAACTAAAAGCTCCAAATAGTATGCTAAAGGATGCAGATAGTGCTTATATAAGCCTTAGTAACATAAGCAGCACATTGCAATTTATTAGCAAAAATACGGGTTTAAGTAAATTTGGTAAAGATGCAGGAGCATTAGGAAAACAACTCGGCAGTATTGTAACAGAGCTAAGTGCAGTTGCTGCAATTGATTCTTTTGCAACAAATGGCACTATAAACGATTCCTCTCAGCAACAGTCATTAAATATGATTAAAGGGCTGAGAGGACAGGCAGAGATTAAGCAAGAAGGCTTTTTGTCTATACTGGGTAAGGCAGCAGAGTTTCTCAATAAAGAAACTAACGGTGCAATTGTTGGTCTAAGCGCTGGGATTAAAAAAGGTATTGCTCTATTTGACACAGCAAGTTCGCTCATTACTGGAAAGTCTGATGCTTCTTCAGTAGACAGTGCAGCTAAGTCTCAAAATAGACAAACAGCAATATCAGCTACAGGCGTAGATAAAAAATCAGCAGACGGCAGTGTTACTGCGCAAAATAAAGATATACAGGCAAGAGATTCGCTCAGAGATCCTCTCATAGATCCGAGCATAATTGAGGGTATTATTTTAATAAGAGACAGTGCACAAATATTCATGTCAGCAGTTGCTAATGTTAAAGATTTACTAGGCGCTACTGTGGGTAACATTGCCCCTCTAATTAAAGGACTAGCCACAGACTTAGGCTCATCTCTTGATATAGAGACTATCTCTAACGAGCTAGTAAAATTAATGCCAGAGGGCGTGCAAAATATGGTCTCGAGTTTATCTCATTTTGCCTCCTCTCTAAAAGGATTATTCGGCGAAAGCAAGGGGGGAATAAACACGGACTCTAAAAATAGAGATATTCTCCCTAGTGCTATCACTCAACAAGCTAGAAACGAATTTGGTGGAAATGTACAAGTAGAGTTTAGAAACGCACCCCCAAATATGAAAGTATTAAACACAAGCAGCAGCAGCGATAAAGTAAGTATTAATGTTGATGCTGGGTATAATATGTTAGCTTATATATAATTATAACAAAAAAACGGCATATAACTTTTCAGTAAAATTCAATGAAAAGATATATGTCGTTTTTTTATTTCTTAGTGTTTTATGCTGAAAAGTTATATGTCGTAAGATACTCTTTAAAAATTCTTCCAAAGTCTCATATAGTCTTGTATGGTCTCATATAATCCTATTTAATCTTATTAAGTTTCACTCACATTATTCTCTGTCGCATCACAGAAGTGTAAACAGTTTAGCTTCTTTGTCAGTAAGCTTGTAA
>CAMQUX010000111.1 GCA_947037905.1 uncultured Desulfovibrionaceae bacterium
CTACACTAATCTTAACACTCTTTCCCTACACGACGCTCTTCCGATCTAAGAAATTTTCCTTGATAGGGTTTTTCTTTATTTGCTTCATATTTAAAAGGCAGATTATACTTAGAGCGTGCTGCACAAAGGTTTTCTTCGTATACTGCGTTGCTTTGTACAAGGTGCTTTCGTGTTATTTCCTGATATTCTGTGAAAGATTCATAAGGAAAGGGTATTATAAAGGGTGTATTTGCTTGTTTCATAATTTTCTATTGCACATTTTACTGTGAGCCTTTTTATTATAAAGATAGAATTTGTTATTTAGTTATATAATCTTTCAAAATAATGTATTTTACTATGATTTTATTTTTGTGATTTTATTTTTCCGACTCTATTTTTGTGATTTTATTCTCTCACAAGTCTATCTTTCTATAATTTAGTCTTCTAGGATTTCTTCTTCCTCTTCTTCATGTTCTATAATTTTCTTTTCTATGAGTACATATTCTACTGCTTTTTTTATACGAGCTAGTGATTCAGCTTTGTCTAGTATTTCTAATACCTCATAAATTCCCCCTGGGCTTGCTGTTGAGCCTGTGAGAGCTATGCGAAGCGGGATTCCTATTACTTTAAATTTAAGATTTTTTTCTTCAAGATATTTTTTAATAGCTGTTTCTAAATTATCGTGGTCGAAAACTGTCACTTTCTCAAGAGTTTCGAGAAGTTCTTTGAGTATTGCTTGTTTTTCTTTTGTAAGCACTTCTTGTACTTTTTCTTCATAAATAAGCTCTGTGCTTTTCACAAAAAAAGGCTGTGCAATGTGACACATATCTACAAATGTTTTTGCACGTGTTATGAGTAGTGGCAAAACTTGCTCTGCTTTTTTTAGATCAAATGGGAAACTATCATTTGCATCACAGAAATTGTGTAAATTTTCAAGGAGTATTTCTTTTGAACATTCTTTTAGATAGTGTGCATTTATCCAGTCAAGTTTCTGTGTGTCAAATACCGACGCAGAGCTGCCTAATGAGTCTGTTGAAAAAAGGTCTATGAGTTCTTGTTTGCTAAAAAGTTCTTGGTCTCCGTGTGACCAGCCTAGGCGTACAAGGTAGTTTAATAGTGCATCTGGAAGATAGCCCATTTTTTGGTATTCCATGACAGAAAGTGCGTTCTCACGTTTTGAGAGTTTCTTTTTATCTGCACCAAGTATCATGGGAACATGTCCAAATTCTGGTATATCCCAACCCATTGCTTGATAAATGAGAATTTGTTTTGGGGTATTATTTACATGGTCATCGCCTCGTATAACTTGCGTTACCTGCATATCATAATCATCCACAACCACTGCTAAGTTGTACGTTGGTGTGTTATCTGCACGGCGAAGAACCATATCGTCTAGTTCTTGGTTATCAAAAGAGATGGGACCTTTTATGAGATCTACAAAATTAGTGTTCCCTGTAAGTGGCGCTTTTAAACGCACAACTCCTGATGTATGATTTTTATCTCGACAGCAACCATTATATTTAGGTTTTTCGCCACGACTCATGGCTTGCTCTCTCATGGCTTCTACTTCTTCCTTAGAGCAGGTGCAGTAGTAGGCTGTATTATTTGCGACCATTAAATCAATTACTTCGTTATGTCTTTTTTCTTTTTCACTTTGAAATACAATTTCACCATCATGCTCAAGACCTAACCATGCCATAGATTCTATAATAGCATCTGTGGCGTCTTTTGTTGAGCGTTCTCTGTCTGTATCTTCTATGCGTAGTAGAAATTTGCCATTATTTTTGCGCGCAAGAAGATAGGAAAAAAGAGCAGTTCGTGCTCCTCCTATATGAAGATATCCTGTAGGACTTGGTGCAAAACGAGTAATAACCTGATTCATATAAATTACCTCTTTAATGTATAAATTATTTTTTGATATTATTGACAGTAGCTGAGCTTTCAAGGGTTTCTATGCCACCGAGTTCTGGCACGGACCTAAGCATATATTTTGAAATAAGATTTTTTAATGATTTTCTTGCACTGGGGCAGGTTTTACCTCTTCCTTGTATACAAATTTGCAAAATATTATCATCTGTGAGTGCAATAAACTCAACATCACTCCCTTCATTTTGCAGTAAAGGGCGAATTTTTTCAAGTACTTCGAGTACTTTTTCTTTCATAAAAAATCCTTTTGACTAAAAAATAGTTATTGTAAATGATAACGTGTGAGTCCATATTTTTTGAGTTTATATTGCAGTGTTCGACGACAAATGCCGAGTGTTTGTGCAGTTTTTTCTCTATGCCCTAAGTTTACTCTTAGTGTTTCTAAGAGTAAATCTTTTTCAGTAGAGGCTAAAAGACTATTGTTTTCAGCATTGTTTTCGCCGTTTACGATAATAGTATTATTTGCTCTATTTGAATTACTATTTTCTGAAGTATTTTGATATACATTTTCTTGACTAGTTTTAATTTTTTCTGTGCCTATTTTTGGAAAGAATTTTTGTTCTTCTAAGAGTTTTTTGCTAAGCACACCATTTTGTGCAAATATAATTGCACGCTCAAGAACATTTTCTAATTCTCTTACATTTCCAGGCCATGAGTGCTGTGCAAGATAATCAATAAAAGAGTTTTCGATGGTCGTGATGTTTCTATTATTTCTTTTAGCAATTTTTATTGTTAAGTGATTAACTAAAAGAGCGAGATCTTCAAGATGTTCCCGTAGAGGGGGAATTATAATTTTTAGTACATTTAGTCTATAATAAAGATCTTCACGAAATGTACCTTCTGCAACAGCTAGTTTTAAATCTTTGTTAGTGGCTGCAATTATACGAATATCTACAGGTATAGGACTAATCCCTCCAAGTGGTTCAATAACATGTTCTTGTAGCGCACGTAGCAGTTTTGCTTGCAGGCTCATTTGAATTTCGCCAATTTCATCGAGAAAGAGTGTACCTTTGTTCGCAAGTTGAAATCGTCCTGGCTTTTTTTTGATGGCACCAGTAAAAGCTCCTTTTTCATATCCAAAAAGTTCACTTTCGAGTAAATCTGCTGGTAGTGCTGCGCAGTTTACTTTTATAAATGCATTTTTTGAACGGTTGCTTGCACTGTGAATACCCTCTGCTACAAGTTCTTTGCCCGTTCCAGATTCGCCAAAAATAAGCACTGTTGCATCACTTGGTGCAACTTGTTCTACATAACTTTGAATTTGTTGAATACCTGCACTTGTGCCAACTAATTTGCATGGTGTATTTGTATTTATTTCTTGTTTTAGTTTGCGATTTTCGTCTTTTAGACTTTTAAATTCGTACGCTTTGTTGAGGCTTAGAATGAGGGAATCGTTATCTGTTGGTTTTGTAAGATAATCGAAAGCTCCTTGTTTCATGGTGGCTACGGCACTATCTATATTTGCATATGCTGTGAGAAGGATTACGGGGATATATTCCTCATATGTTTCTTTGAGTACATATAAAAAATCTAAGCCCGACATGCCACCCATTCGCATATCTACAAGAATAACATCTGGAAGATCTGGATAGTTTTTCTTAATTATATCAAGCGCAGCTTCAGCACTATTTGCTTCGGTTATGAACCACTTTTCTTCTTCTAAAATTGCTTGAATCATCATTCGGTGGTTTGCTTCATCATCGATAATGAGCAGTGTTCTGTTAAAACTTTTCATTATACTTTCTCCTTATTAGAGTCTGTAAGTTTAGCAGATGGAAAAAAGAGCGATACGGTTGTTCCTATATTTATTCCTGAATGAATTTCTAGTTTGCCCTTATGTGCACGTACTATATGTTGAACCATTGCGAGCCCAAGTCCTGTGCCTTTTGTCTTTTTTGTGAAAAACATAGTGGTTGCATCTTTTTTTGTTGCTTCGTCCATGCCATGTCCATTATCTTCTATTTCCACCCAAGTTCCTCCATCTTCTGGATAGGAGTGGAAAATTATCTCTCCATTTTTCTTTTCTCCGATCGCATCTATGCTATTAATTATAAGGTTTAGTAAACATTGAAGGAGTTTATCATAATCTGCAAAGATAAGAACAGTTTCAAAATTTGCAGTGAATGTAATATTTTGAGTTTTACTGAAAAGTAGAACAGATAATTCGCTAAAAATTAAATCTAAATTTTGAAATTCCAAACTAAGGTGCTTTTGGTGCGATTTCGTTAAAAGCAATAATTCAGATATTACTCGTTCTAATCTATCAGATTCTGTTACCATAACACTTGCATAGCCATGATACTGTGATCCAACTTCAAATTTTTTAGAGAAAAATTGAGCAAATCCTCTGATTGCACTGAGTGGATTTCTTATTTCGTGTGCAAGTGCTGCTGAAAAAGCCCCTATGGTCGCTAGATTATTTGTTTCTTGTAAGTCTTTTTCTAGCTGTTTCATTTTTGTTTCATCATGAATGAGTATGAGGAATGCTTCGGGGGATTTTGGATCTTTAGTTAATGGTACTACAAGAAAAGATAATGCTAGGGTCTCATAATTTACTTGAATCCATTCATTTACAGCTTGTGATTTATTTGCAAAAGGGAAATCAATCCAATTTTTATTTATAAGCTCAGGAGAGTTTTTTTGTGCAAGAAATTTTTTTGCGGATTTGTTCGCTGAGTATATAGTGTAATCAACAGTTAAGGTGAGTAGACCATCAGGAGTGCTATCAAAAATTCTTGATTGAAGTGTTTCTAAGTGCTTTACTTGTTTGCTTGCATCTATTTTTTTCAGATAAGCTACAATAAGAAACCATAAAATTATAGCTAAGGCAAGAATATAAACCATAAGATAGAGTACTATATTTTGATAAATTTGTAAGCGGTTAAGGTCTTGTGTTATATTTATTCCTATAAAAATAAAAGGATGTTCTAAATTTTTAGGGAGCACATGAGATTCTTCATTTTGAGGAACAGAGAAAATTTTGTTAATGGGAGTACTAGAAGATTTTAGATGCTGCAAACTTACCAAGATTTGTTGCTTTTCATGGGGTATAAGTTTGTGCCAATTTTTCCCATTGAGTTCACGTTTTGATGGGTGCTTTGTGTTTGTGATATCTATATTGTTAAATTCATCAATTGCGCTAATTATAAAAAGATCAGATTGAGCGACGATTCCTATAAGTGTGGCTTTTTTATAGATCGGAAGAGCGTCGTGTAGGGAAAGAGTGTTAAGATTAGTGTAG